>JAHECJ010000287.1 GCA_024641805.1 Desulfococcus sp. | reverse complement strand
CTGCGTGGTGGTGAATGTTCAGCGGGGCGGTCCATCCACGGGACTTCCGACCATGGGCGCCCAGGCGGATATGATGCAGGCCAAATGGGGATCCCACGGGGATTACGAGATTATCGCCATCGCACCGTCATCGCCCCAGGAGATGTTTGATCTGACCATTGAAGCGTTTAACTTAAGCGAAAAATACCGGGTGCCGGTATTTATCATGTCGGATGAAGTGGTCGGTCACATGAGTGAAAAAGTGGTCATTCCAGACGCAAAAGAGATCAAAACGATTTCCAGAACGCGGCCCCGGGGCCGCAAGGACCAGTTCAAGCCGTATCACCCGGGGGAAAACGGCGTCTCTCCAATGCCGGCGATCGGTGACGGATATAATGTTCATGTCACCGGACTGACCCATGATGAACAGGGATATCCGGTCATGTCCGTGGACACCCAGAAAGCCATGATGGACCGGCTGCTGGGTAAAATCAGGAACAATCTGGACGACATCATCCGGACGGAAGGTTACCTTCTGGAGGATGCGGAAATTGTGATTGTATCCTACGGCGTTTCGGCCCGCACCAGCTATACAGCCGTGGACGAGGCCCGCCGCATGGGAATTAAGGCCGGCCTGCTCCGTTTAATCACGGTCTGGCCGTTTCCGGAAGCGATCATTCGGGATCTGTCAAAGCGCGTGAAAGGGTTTGTTACGGTGGAAATCAATATGGGCCAGATAAGCCGGGAAGTCCAGCGCTGTGCCGGAGCCGGTGTTCCGTCATATCTGGTGGGCCATGCCGGCGGCACGGTCATTACGCCGGATGAAGTCATCAACTTAATTAAAGAGGCATTCTGACAAAATGGCAAAAGCAAAACAGCAAGTACATCCGTTAGAGGATCTGATTCGCACAGAGCGCATTCCGCATATCTGGTGCCCGGGCTGCGGGGTGGGAACAGTTTTTTCGGCATGCCTGACCGCCATCCAGGAAACCGGTATTGATTACCGTAAGTTTTCCATGGTTTCCGGTATCGGCTGTTCCGGCCGGGGAGCCGGTTATGTGCGGCTGGATTCCTTTCACACCACCCACGGGCGGGCCATTCCGTTTGCAACAGGAATCAAGATGGCAAACCCGGAACTTAATGTCATCGTGTTTTCAGGGGACGGTGACCTGTTTGCCATCGGCGGAAATCACTTTATCCATGCCGCCCGGCGCAACATGGATTTGACGGTGATCTGTATCAATAATTTTATTTACGGTATGACCGGCGGCCAGGTGGCGGCCACCACGCCGCACATGGCGCGTTCTTCCACCACGCCATACGGCAACCCGGATTCGCCGTTTAACCTGCCGCTCCTGGCATATGCATCCGGCGCCACGTATGTGGCCCGCTGGACCATGATCCATTCCCGGGATTTAACCGATTCATTTGTGGAGGCTATCAATCACAGGGGATTTTCGTTTATTGAAGTCCTGTCGCCCTGTCCGATCAATTACACCCGGCGCAACAAGATCAAAACAATGGATCTGCTGAAGAAATTCCAGAATAATACCATCATTAAAAACAATGCCGATTTGGCTGAACTGGATGTGGATTTTGAAAAAGGAGTGGTGCTGGGCAAGTTTGTCGACATTGATAAACCGACCCCGAATGATATCCATGCGCAGATGAATCTCCGGCATGCGGGATAAAGGCAGAAGGCAGAAGGCAGAAGGCTGAAGGTAGAAGGAAAGAAATGAGTATAGAACATTCAACTTCCAGCATCGAACGTCGAAGCCGCAAGTCGCTTCGCTATATTTTGAGAAAATGAGAAAAAATATGACAGACACACAGGTAAAAAACCGTCAGGAGATCATTGTGACCGGTTTCGGAGGGCAGGGAATTATTCTGGCCGGCCGGATTCTGGGAATGGCGGCGGCTTTGGGAGACGGCAAGGAAAGTACGCTGGTCCAGTCTTACGGGCCGGAATCCCGGGGGGGCGCTTGTGCCGCCCAGGTGATTATTTCCGAAGAAACTATCCAGTATCCATATATTAAAACACCGGATCTTCTCGTCTGCATGTCACAGTCCGCCTACGAAAAATATATTAATGAATTAAAGCCGGACGGGATTCTGATCACGGACCGGGACCTGGTAAAACCGGATGAAAGCCGCGACTGTTTTTCCATACCGGCCACCCGGATGGCGGAAGAACTGGGCCGTAAAATGATGGCCAATATTATCATGGTTGGTTTTACAACGGCGGTGGCCGGAGTCATCTCCCTGGAAGCAGCAAGGGAAGCGGTCACGTCATCGGTGCCCAAGGGAACGGAGAAAATGAACATTGAGGCTTTTACCAAAGGGTATGAATACGGCTTGTCCAAGCTCAAGGGACGCGCCCGAAAAGCATCGGGACAGACTGGGGTGATGAAATGAAGAGCCCGAAAGAAAGACTGCATAAGGTGGTTGTTATCGGCGCCACCCCGGCGGGTATTGCGGCCACCAATAAATTGGGGGAACTGGGAATCCCGGTCACGCTGGTCGATACGGAAAACGACATGGACCGGAAATTATCCGCGGATGCTTTGCGCATGAAATCCGGAGTGGCATTCAACCATGCCCACCGTCCCGGTTTGATCCGGATTTTACGGAATCCGTCCATCAAAAGCATCATGCCGGCGCATATTACGTCTATTAAACATAGTCATCAGGGATTCCGGGTGGGAATTCGCCGAAGTCAGACATTTGTGGATCCGGAAAAGTGCATTCTTTGCGGGCGATGCATAGCGGTGTGTCCGGTACAGAGCTGTTCGGCGGATAATGCCGTTTCGATTAACAGCCGCCAGAGCCTGCCGGGAAAGGCAGTGATTGATAAACGGCGAGCGCCTCTTTGCCGCGAAAACTGCCCCCTGGGGGTCAATGTTCAGGGGTATGTCGCGCTGGTGAAAGAGGGACGGTTTGAAGAAGCCTTAGGTTTGATCCGGGAAAAGAATGTACTGCCGGGAATCTGCGGCCGAATATGCACCCATCCTTGTGAAAGCGTCTGCCGGCGCAGTGACCATGATGGTGCGGTGGCCATCCGGGATATCAAACGGTTTCTGGCTGATTATGTGCTCGACGGATTACCTGATCAACCCATCAAGAACCGACGTCCCGAAAAGATAGCGGTGGTGGGATCCGGTCCGGCCGGTCTGGCGGCAGCGGCTGAAATGGCGCGTCAGGGTTGTCGGGTAACGATATATGAAAAGGAAAAACAGGCCGGCGGCCTGCTTCGTTACGGCATCGGCCCCCACCGCCTGCCGCGCAATATTCTGGACAGGGAACTGGCCTATATTAAAAGCCTTGGCGTTGAAATCGTGACGGATCACGCAATTGATTTTAACGGCGGTCTGGCGGAGTTGAAGCAGAATTTTGATGCGGTGATTCTGTCCGCCGGTTCCTGGGCGGACCGGCGTCTCGGGGTTGTTGGAGAAAACCTGGAAGGCGTTTCGGGGTGCATTGATTTTCTGGCACAATTATATCGCGGCGACATTACATCCCTGAAAGAAAAAGTCGCGGTCATCGGTGACGGCAACGCGGCATATGATCTGGCCCGGGCCCTTTCACGCATCGGGGCCGATGTCAGTATCGTTTCCTGGTTTGCCAAAGACAAGATTCCGGCTGATCCGGAAGAAGTTGCGGCAGCCGCCGAAGAGGGCATCCGTGTGGTCGACAATACACAGGTGGTCGGATTTGAAGGCAAAAAGGGGCGGTTTGAGCGCCTGAAGTGCCGGACGACAAAACCGGGTGCCCCGGATGCCAATGGCATTGCCTGGCCGGTGATCGTCAAAGACACTGACGCCTTTGCCCTTGAATTCGACCGGGCGTTTGTTGCCATCGGCCAGACCGGGGCTTTTTGCCAGGACGCGAACGGCCCATCAGTGGCGGTCGGCGAAAAAGGGTTGATTGCAGTCAATGACCGGTTCCAGACCAATATGGACAAGGTGTATGCTGCCGGTGATGCAGCGTCCGGAGCGTCCTCGGTTGTCCATGCCATGGCCCATGGCCGGGCGGCGGCGATCCGTGTCCTGGAAGATATTTGCGGTATTCCGGCATCGGAATCCGTCACTATGCGGTCCATCGACCGTGACTTTACCCCCGTTCCATCGGATTTGCCGTTTATTTCCCGGGTCCATATGCCGGAAAAGAATGCGGCCGCACGAAAGCTGAATTTCGATGAAGTGGCTTTGGGTCTGAGTGAGGCCCAGGCTGTTGAAGAGGCAAAACGATGCCTGCAGTGCGGGGTCTGCTCGGACTGCATGGAATGCGTCAAGGCCTGTGACGCTATCGGGGCCATTCATCATGATGAACCGGCTGAAGACATTTTTGAACATGCCGGCGTCATTATTATCGCAGACCCGGAAATTGTTCCGTCGGTCAGGGGCGATGATATCATCCGGGCATATGGACCCGCAACATCGCGTC
>JAHECJ010000286.1 GCA_024641805.1 Desulfococcus sp. | reverse complement strand
GCGGATCAACAAGAAATATGTTTAGCCGACAGTAAGGGAAAAGGATGATGACTGGTTTTGAATTAAGAATTAGTCAGTTAAAGGATCGCGGCCCTTGCATAACTGATGGTTTCAGTTACAGTCCGACGTGATTAAGATGAATCGGCTGGCGGATGACGGATTTGGCCGTTTTTTCAAACTGCGGGGTAATGTCGGAGACAAAAAATTCAGACAGCCCGGTCTTTGAAAGCTGCTGATCGATTTCCGAAGACGATGAAAGAAAACCTCTGATTTGTTCCGCAACTGCTGTGGAAGAGCTGATTATGCGGACCCGTTGACCGATTTTGTGCTGGATAATCTGTTTAAGCAACGGGTAGTGGGTGCATCCCAGGATCAGGGTGTCAATCTGTCTGGTTTTTAACGGGTGGAGATATTTTTTAACGATCATCCGGGTTTCAGGTTTTGTCAGCCATCCTTCCTCTACCAGCGGCACCAGCAGCGGGCAGGCAGCGGAATAGACCCTGGCATCGGGACTCTGTTCTTTAATTTTTTTCTCGTAAATACCGCTGGAAATCGTGGCCCGTGTACCGATCACACCGATAACCGATTTTTTTGTCTCTTTTAATGAACGCTGGACCGCCGGTGTAATGACCTCAAAGATCGGCAGGTTGAAATTCTGTTTCAATGCGTCCGTTGCGACACTGGACGCAGTGTTGCAGGCCATGACAATCATTTTCGCGCCCTGCCTGATTAAAAATTCCGTATTCTGGAGGGAATATTCAATAACGGTTTTACTGCTTTTTGTGCCATAGGGGGTTCGGGCGGTATCGCCGAAATAGATAATGTCGTATCCGGGCAGTTCATCCATGATCGCGCGCACGACCGTCAGTCCGCCGATCCCTGAATCAAAGATTCCAATCATAAGAAGAGATTTCCGCCTTTTGAATCAATTTTTCATTTAATGTTTCGTATGATAACTAGTCGTGGGAAGAGACTTCCACCTTCAGCGTTTGATGTTGGACGTTGAAGGTTCAATGTTTTTTTTCGGGTTGGGTTAATCCCGGCTGGTTTCGGTGAGTTTTTCCCGGACACATTTTTCCACAACACTTAACGGGAAATCCGTTCGGATTCCCGGGCAGTTGTTGGACATGATTTCCCAGTTCAGCGGATCTGTAAGAACACTCCGGATAAACGGCCATTCTCTGCACATGCGCGGTTTTACAGGATGAATGGTGCAGAGTTGGGTTTTATCCCAGAAAATGCAGAACTGATCTTTTCCCTGGGCAAGGACCGGTTTCCCGCCTGACATCTGGCAGTATTCTTCAATAAATGTTTCCGGCAACGTGCCTTTAAACCGTGCAATGTTGATAATATCCGTCTCTGTGACAAAGGTGCCGCCGTATCCTTTGCAGCATTCCCCGCATTTCTGGCATTTGAATAAATCATCGGGTTTAACCGTTTTATACGGCATGCCTCGCCTCCATAGCTTTTTTAAGTGTCACCTGGTCGACATATTTCAGTTCGCCGCCCACGGGGACGCCGGAAGCGATTCGGGTGATGGTGACGGAATACCGGGTAAGGCAGTCTGATATGTATGAAGCGGTAGCTTCGCCTTCCACGTTGGTGCCGGTGGCGATAATGACTTCCCGGACACCGCCTTTTTCGATTTTTGACAAAAGTTCTCTGATCCGGATATCGTCCGGGCCAATATTATCCATGGGAGATAAAAGGCCCTGGAGAATATGATATAAACCGGCAAATGCCCCTGATTTCTCGATGGCCACCATATCCGCCTGGTTTTCAACAACACATATCGTGGTACGGTCTCTTGCTGGATTGCCGCATATCCTGCATAAACCGGAATCGCTGAGTGCAAAGCATTGTGAGCAGAGTTGTATGGTTTTTTTCAGCTCCCCAATGCTTCGGGCAAGCTCAAGAACTTCGGGCTCCGGTGCACTCAGCAGGTGCATTGCCAGGCGCTCAGCCGTTTTTAAGCCGATACCGGGTAATTTATTAAAGCTGGTGATCACTTTTCTGATTGAAGACGGGTAGTGGTTCATGCCCTGTATTTATCCATTTGAAATTGTGTGGGTTTGGATTACATCAGGCCGGGGATATTCATACCGCCGGTAAGTTTGCTCATTTCATCCGAAACCATTTTCTGGGATTGAACCAATGCTTCATTAACGGCTGCGAGGATCAAGTCCTGAAGCATTTCAATGTCATCGGGATCCACGACTTCTTTTTCAATATGAATGGAAACCACTTCCTGTTTGCCGTTAGCCACAACTTTGACCATGCCGCCGCCGGCTGAAGCTTCAATGGTTTTTTGAGCCATTTCTTCCTGCATTCTGGCCATTTTGCTTTGAAGTTGCTGGGCCTGCTTCATTAAATTTTTCATGTTTTTCATTTCCTGTCTCCTTATAATATTTTAATCTCAACAATTTTTCCGTTGAAAATCTTCATGGCGTCTTCCACCAGCGGATGGTTAAGTGTCTCATTTTCAAGCAGCTTTTCTTCTTTTTTCTGAGCCATGCCGGACCTCGATTTTGCAAGCTGGCCAGAGAAGGCCACCTGTATATCATTCCCGAAATACTGACTGCAAGCGATTTGAATCAGGGAACGGTTGCTGTCCCGATTGGCATAGTTGATATTAAACTGGTTGGTCCTGAATACAATTTCAAGCCGGCCGTCGCCGATCTTTTTTAATTGACTGTCGGCAAAGCAGGCGCTTAAGGCCGGATTGTCACTGGCAATGGCTGCCAGGATATTTTCCCATGATACGTCAAGGGAGTCGTCTTCTTTATCAGCCTTCGGCGAATGGATCTCCGGGAGGGCTTGAAACGCTTCCGGCGGCTGATTTTCTTTTACTTCATGGGGCCGGGTTTTCTTTTCAGATAACGGGGCCGGATAATTCCGGGCGTTCAGCGCCACTGAAGCCGGAGGTTTATTTTCCGCAGTACGCTCAGGTCCGGATTCATGCTGAATCGCAGCCTCGTCCATAAGGTGCGGGGTATCGCCGCCTGAAAAAGATTCATAGAGCCCCTTTTGCAGGGCGTCGATTTTTTCGATTAAGGTGTCGATGGATAATGCAGGCCGGATTTGAATGACCCGTATAAACGCCATTTCCACAGCCAGCTTGGGCTGGGATGAGTACCGGATATTAACCTCCTCTTTGAACAGGATGTCTAAAATCTGGTGAAGGTAGGTTCCTGGTATTTCCTCGACCTGATTACGCATGGCGTTTAGTTCAAATTCTGACACATCTGAGAGTCCGTCCGCGCTGCCGCCCAGTTTGACCACCAGAAGATTCCTGAAATGTTCCAGCAGTTCGGAAAAGAGTTTGACCATATTCTGCCCCCGGTCATAGAGGCATCCGATGATTTCAATAATTTTACCGGTGTTTCGGTCAAACACCGCCTGTGAGATATCAAAAAGGCTCTGCCGGTCAAGCCCGCCCAGAACATCCACGACCAGTTCCGTGCCGATATTCCCGTTTGTGCTGGTGATAATCAGGTCCAGAAGGCTCAAGGCATCCCGGATACTTCCATCGGCTTCCCTGGCTATCATCGTCAGTGCTTCGGTGCTGATATCAATGTGTTCCTTTTCGCAAAGAAGTGCCATGTGTTTTATAATCGAATCAACGTCAACCCTCCGGCAGTCATGGCGCTGACATCTGGAAAGAATGGTGATCGGGATTTTATTCGGGTCCGTGGTGGCAAAAAAGAATTTAACGTGAGCCGGCGGCTCTTCAAGAATTTTGAGAAGGGCATTGAATGCGGAATCACTGAGCATGTGCACTTCATCAATGATGTAGATTTTATATGGGCTGTGGGCCGGCATATAGTTGGCGTTTTCGCGAAGTTCGCGGACGTTTTCAACCTTGTTGTTGGACGCCCCGTCAATTTCAAATACATCCGCGGCATGACCGGTTGTGATTTCCCGGCACGACCGGCAAATGTTGCAGGGGGTGGCGGTAGGGCCGGATTCACAATTAACGCATTTTGCCAGCACCCGGGCAATCGTGGTTTTGCCTGTTCCCCGCGGCCCGGCCAGAAGTATGGCATGGGCAAGCCTGCCCGAAGTCACCGCGTTGGCCAGCGCCTTGGTGATATGTTCCTGTTTTACAACCTCCTCAAATCGTTGAGGTCGGTATTTACGTGCAAGAACCAGATAGCCCATATAAAATATCCGAGTTTTTCTGAGGAGTTTTCTGTAAAGTCCATATTTCGACGCTACAGCGGTTTTATTTAAAAAATAACGTGAAGATAAAACGCGTTTGCCGGAATATGTACGCCATGATTTTTTTCAACTGACTGAATTTACATCCGGTTCTGATTTGAGGAATGCTTTTCCCCGAGATCAGTGCATGATTCAAGTTTATTTTATGAAGCCAACCGGCTGTATCCATCCTTCTATAGAAAAAACAGGTTAAGTATAGTCAGACTGATACAG
>JAHECJ010000285.1 GCA_024641805.1 Desulfococcus sp. | reverse complement strand
TTCCGCATGTGGCTTGTTTTACTGATTATTTTTTTGACATCATCTGTCGTCTATTCACAGGATGAACCGAAGCCATTTTCCGGGGACCTGTTCTCCCGATCGACGCTGACCGGCGAATGGGGAGGCATACGCAATGAGCTTGCAGCGAAAGGGGTCATCTTTGATCTGAGCGTCACCGAGATTTGGCAGGGTGTGGAAGACGGAGGCAAGAACGACGATTGGGAAAACGGCGGGCGGGGAGTTTTCAAATTAAATGTGGATACTCAGAAACTCGGACTTTGGCCCGGCGGGTTTTTAGCTGTTGAAGCGGAAGGAAACTGGGACGATGCCGTGAATCAGAATAGCGGAGCGCTTATGCCGGTCAACAGCAGCCAGCTTTATCCATTGCCGCACTATGAAGAAGTGGCCCTTCCCAATGTTTCGTTCACACAGTTTCTTTCAGGTCATTTTGGAATTACTTTGGGAAAACTCGACACCACATCCGGGGATATGAACGCATTCGCCCATGGAAAAGGCGATGACCAGTTTTTCAATCTGGCATTCAATATTAATCCGGTGACGGTTGTCGCTGTTCCCTATTCGACATTGGGAGTTGGCGCTGTAATTTTACCGGTCGAAGCCAATCCCGATGCAGCCATTATAACTGTTATGGCCCTTTCTGCAGACGGACAACCCAATACCAGCGGGTTTGATGACCTGGCAAACGGTGACAACGTTTACGCCGCGGAAGGCAGGGTCCGCACGGATTTATTGGGACATACCGGGCATCATCTCTTTGGCGGGGCCTATTCCACCAAAACCTTTACCTCCATGGATCAGAGATTGAGTTCTATCATTGAAAAAGGTTCCCTTGAAGAGAAGGAAGATTCCTGGGCAGTCTACTATAACTTCGACCAGTATCTTATTGAGGAAGAAAAAGGCTCCGGAAAAGGAATCGGCGTCTTCGGACGGTTCGGTGTATCTGATGGCAACCCCAACCCCATGGAGTATTTCTACAGTGTCGGTTTCGGTGGAAAAGGCTTCATCTCCAGTCGGCCTCATGATGGTTTCGGCATGGGATATTACTATATTGATATCAAATCGCCCAAACTCATAGGCCCGATTCAGACCCGATCCATTTTAAGGGATGAACAGGGATTTGAAGCATATTACAATTTCGGCATCACGCCGTGGATGCAACTGACACCCGATATTCAGATCATCAAGGGGGCTCAGGAATACGCTCTCGGAACCGGTCTCCCGATAAAGGAGAAAATGGATACGGCAACGGTTTTGGGTATCCGGCTCAAGATGATTTTCTAATTGATTTCAGTTGGTTCATCGCCGATTAAAGATGCTGTAGTCAGATAATTCGCCAAGTTGGACATCGGAATTCCCAATACAACGGATATACGTTTCTCTATTATCTGATATGAACTCAAGACTTTATAAATCAAAAGAGCATGATGTTTGCGATGAAAAATAACACTTTTTTATTCAATCTAATGATTTTGCTTTCCATCGGATTGCTTCTCCCGTCGTGCATCTCGGAAAAAGAGATTTATCAATCTGCTTCCGGTGAAAAGGAAATACCTAAATGGCGGCTGCTGGCAAAGGCCAGAGAGGAGTATGGCCCGTATATCAAGTGGAAAAAAGATCTCATCAAGGATCTTTATGCCGGCAGCCAGTTGATGGTGACAAAAAAAGGGCCCATCGAATATGCGATTCATGGCGACAGCGGTCCTTATCTGATGATCATGCACGGGGGGCCCGGGGGATATGACCAGACAGCAGCCTTGTTTGGCGATATGTTTGACAAAGGTTTTCGAATTATCAGCTGGTCCCGGCCGGGTTATATCCGTACGCCGCTCGAAGTAGGACAAACTTTTGAAGAACAGGCGGAAGCGGCGGTTGCCCTGCTGGATGCATTAAACATCGACTGCGTTGCTGTTCTTGGTTATTCGGCAGGGGGGCCGCCGGCCATCTATTTCTCCTCACGATATTCCGAACGCACCTGGGCAATGATTCTTGAATGCGCGGTGACACGGAAATGGGTGGTGAGTTCCGATAATATCCAGGAAAACATCTATTTTGGATACCTGATGTATGATGATCCCTTTCTCTGGGCCTCCGATGTCACCGGCAAATATGCACCGCGGATGATCGGCATGTCTACCATCGAAATGGAAAGTTCCCTGGATAAACAGGAAACAAAAAAGCTCATGGATGATATCATGAATGACCCGAAACGGGTTAACGTGCTGACCGGACTGATGAAAAGCATGAGTCCCGGCGATCTTCGTGAAGCGGGCATGAAAAATGATGTTGCGCAACTGGAAAACGTGAAAGACCTTCCATTAAAAGATATCAAGGTTCCCACCCTGATTATCCATGGTACAAATGATGCGGATGTATCTGTGGAAGATGCTAAGTTTGCCGCGCGAACAATCCCGAAGGCCGAATTATATCTGGTGCCCGGTGGGTTCCATGTTATGGCGATAACGAATTCCATCGATGCCATCACCCAAAAACGGGTGGATTTTCTGCGCGAACACGGGCCAAAATGATTAAATCGAATTGAAAATGTGGTATATGAAAAGGTTGAATAAATCAGATGGAATTCAGAAGCAATATGGAAAAAATATGTCGGATCACCTAATGATCGCCTGCCATGACTGTGACCTTGTTTATCGCCTTCGGCCGATGCCGGAAGGCGCGACCGCAATATGCACCCGGTGCGGCGCGATCCTGTATGCTCATAAAAAAGACAGCCTGGATCGTACCCTGGCCCTGGTTATTGCCGGATTGATCCTTTTTTTTGTCTCCAATATGTTTCCCCTGCTCGGAATGAAAGATGGGAGCCTGATAATGGAGACAACGCTGATACAGGGGGTAACTACCTTGTATAATCAAGGCATGACAGAACTGTCGTTACTTGTCTTGACTACCTGTGTGCTCGCGCCGTTGATTCAGATCTTCGGCCTGCTTTATGTATTGTCGCCATTAAAATATAACCGGATGGCGCCACTAACCGTCGTTATATTCCGTTTTATCCGTAAACTGCAGCCGTGGAGCATGATGGAAGTTTTTATGCTGGGCATTCTGGTCTCCATCGTTAAGCTGGCCAAGATGGGCAGCATTATACCGGGCCTCTCCCTATATTCCTTTGCAGCCTTGATTATTGTTCTGGCATGGGCTGTGTCATCACTAGACCCTCATATCGTCTGGGAAAAGATTGAAACAAGGGTAAAAAGAAAGGGCAGGGCATGAATAAAGATATAGTAATTGCGGCACAGGCATCACTTTTGAGCTGCTCCATCTGCCATCTGGTGACCCGGAAACCCCGGAACATCGGGAAAGGTACAATATATTGCCCCAGGTGCGGTGAACGCCTTCATGGCCGAAAACCGGAGAGCCTTTCCAGAACATGGGCGCTGGTGATTTCGGCGATTATTTTTTATATACCGGCCAATGTTCTTCCCATCATGACCGTCACTTCATTAGGCTCGGTGGAGTCTGATACGATTATCAGCGGGGTGATATACTTTATCAAAACCGGCATGTGGCCGATTGCACTCGTTATTTTTGTTGCAAGCATATTTGTGCCGATATTAAAATTTTTGATTCTCCTTTTTTTGCTAATTTCGACACAGGTGAAATCACAATGGCGTCCTAAAGAACGGACGCGCCTGTACCGGATTATCGAGTCCATCGGGCGATGGTCCATGGTTGACATTTTTGTAGTGACCCTCATGGCGGCCCTGGTTAAGCTCGGCGCGCTGGCCGACATCGAAGCAGCTCCAGGAGCGATTTATTTTGCAGCAGTGGTGGTGATCACCATTTTTGCCGCAATGAGTTTTGATCCGAGACTGATATGGGATAATTTGGAATAACAAATTCAGGCCAGTCAATTTTACGAAAGGGAAATATCAATGTCGCGGAGAAAAGTTTATGGAGGACAAACATGACGGAACAGAATAATATTTCCGACATTCAGGCCGATGCACCGGAGGCAATCATCCGCAAGGGACGATCCTTTTCAGTTATCTGGGTCGTTCCGCTTGTGGCGGTTATCATCGGCGGTTGGCTGGTGTACAAGGCGTTTTCAGAGAAAGGCCCGGAAATTACCATTGTTTTTCAGTCCACTGAAGGATTGGAAGCCGGTAAGACCAAAATTAAATACAAGGACGTGGAGGTTGGGACAGTGGATTCGATTTCACTGAGCAAAGATCTATCAACTGTCAATGTACAGGCCAAGCTCGTCAAAGGTTCTGAAATATTTTTAAAGGATAAAACCCGGTTCTGGGTGGTACGTCCCAGAATTTCCGCCGGTGAAATTTCAGGCCTCGGCACGCTGGTGGCTGGCGTATACATTGCCGTTGACCCGATCAGGGAAGGAAAAGAGTTACTCACCTTCACGGGTCTTGAACGCCCGCCTGCCGTGACCGCGGACGCTCCGGGAAA
>JAHECJ010000284.1 GCA_024641805.1 Desulfococcus sp. | reverse complement strand
ATCGAGGAAGCGGGCAGAGATATTTTTCAGATCGTGGACAACGGCAAGGAGGATGTGGACCAGCTCAGGGATCTGGCGTCAGAGGCGCCGATTATCCGGCTGGTAAACCGGATCATACTAAAAGCCGTGGAGTTTCGGGCCAGTGATATCCATTTTGAACCGTTTGAAGACCAATTTAAAGTCCGGTTCCGGGTAGACGGTGTCCTTCATGATGTGGAGTCCCCGCCAAAAAGGCTTCAGGCGGCGGTTCTTTCCCGAATCAAAATTATGGCGGACCTGGACATTGCCGAGCGCCGGCTCCCTCAGGACGGGCGGATCAAACTGAAGATTGCCAGCCGGGACATTGATTTCCGGGTTTCGACAATCCCTACGCTTTTCGGCGAAAGCCTGGTCATGAGGGTGCTGGACCGGGAAATGCTGGTGCTGGATCTTGAAAAAATCGGATTTCCGCCCCACCTGCTTTCCGAATACATGAAGTTAATCCGGCAGCCGTATGGAATGATCCTGGTGACCGGACCCACCGGAAGCGGAAAGACATCCACACTCTATACCTCGCTTGCCAAGATTAATTCACCGGAAAATAAGATTATCACCCTGGAAGATCCGGTGGAATATTATTTGAGCGGGGTGAATCAGATCCAGGTCAACCCGAAGATCGGAATGACTTTTGCCAACGGACTGCGTTCCATCGTGCGTCAGGATCCGGATATTATTCTGGTCGGTGAAATCCGTGACCGGGAAACGGCAGAAATTGCGATTCAGTCAGCGCTGACCGGTCATCTGCTTTTTTCCACGCTCCATACCAATGATGCGGTCGGGGCCATCAGCCGTCTGCTGGATATGGGGGTCGAAGGATTCCTTTTAAGTTCCACGTTGCTGGGAGTGCTGGCGCAGCGGCTGGTTCGGGTAATCTGCGAAAATTGCAAATACCCAGGAACACCTGATGAAAAACATTTAAGTGCCATGGGGTTAAATGAACAGGATATTGCGGGTGTAACCTTTTTTTCGGGGAAGGGTTGCGAGGATTGCCGACATACGGGCTACTCCGGCCGGACCGCGTTGTTTGAGTATCTTCCCGTTGATTCGAAGATTAGAAATGAAATTTCCAAAAAATCGGATTCGGAACGGATAAAGGAGGTTGCCCTGGCCAAAGGGCTTGTCACACTGCGCCAGAACGGATGGGAAAAGGTAAAACAGGGGGTGACCACCCTGGCGGAAGTTTTAAGAGTTACGCTGGAGAAATAATATGCCGATATTTTCATATAAAGCCAGTGATGCAGCCGGTAATATTTTTAAGGGGACTCTTGAAGCAACCGAGGAAAAAGAAGCTGCCGCTAAACTTCAGGCAATGAACTACATCCCGATTCGGATTCAGACGTCAACCAGAAGCCAGAGCCGGTTTCAGATCAACGGATCAATTAATATTTCCAATATATTCCAGAGGGTGACGTCCAAGGACGTGATGATGTTTACCCTGGACTTGCACGCGCTCCTCAAAGCCGGTCTGCCCGTGGACAAAGCGTTGTCCCTGTTGATTAACGTGGCGGAAAAGGAAAAATTTAAGGAAGTCGTTTCATCCATATTGAAAAATGTTCAAGGCGGTAATTCTCTTTCCGAAGCCCTGACAAAGTTTCCGAAGATTTTTCCGATGCTGTATACCAATATGGTGAAAGCCGGTGAAGCCGGAGGGGTCTTGCCGGCGGTTCTGGAACGGCTGGGGAGTTTTTTGGAAAATTCCCAGGATTTGAAGGATTACATCAAATCCGCTATGGTCTACCCGCTTTTTTTGGTTTTTGTGGGCGGAATTTCAATTATTATTATGCTGGCCTTCGTGGTCCCTCGATTTGCCATTATTTTTTCGGATATGGGGCAGGCCATGCCGTTTTCAACGCAATTGCTGCTTGGTATCAGCCATGGGATAAGAAATTACTGGTGGATGATCATCATCGCTGTCGGTTCCCTGATTTACCTCTTGAAAAAATATGTCCGGACGCCGGAAGGCCGGTTAAAAACAGACCGGATGAAAGTCAATGCTCCGGTCGTGGGGACGCTGGTGAAGTCGGTGGAGGTGGCCCGCTTTACCCGGACGCTGGGGACGCTGATCCATAGCGGGGTCCCGATATTACAGGCATTGCGCCTGGTGCAGGAGATTATTACCAATCAGATGATTGCCGGTTCCCTGGAGACCGTGTATAACCGGGTTAAGGAAGGGGATAAGCTGTCCGCCCCCCTGCTTCAGGCTGATATCTTCCCTCCCCTGGCCGTTCAAATGATCTCTGTCGGTGAAGAAACGGGCAAGCTGGATCAGATGTTATTGCGGGTTGCGGAAAATTATGAAAAGACGGTTCGGAATATGATCAAGCGTTTTGTGAACCTGCTGGAACCGGTTATGATCCTTTCCATGGGTCTTATGGTGGGCTTTATCGTTATATCCATGTTGTTGGCGGTATTCAGTATGAATGAAGTACCATTTTAATGGCTTCGCAAAAAGTCCAAATTCTGTGTTGCACTGCATTCTTCGTCACTGCGGAGTAGGCAAGCTGCGCCTCATTCCTCAGAATTTGTGCGCCTTGAATTTGGAGCTTCTTTCTTTGCCATTTAAAAAAGAATGCCATTTTAAAGGAGTTAAACCAGTAATGAATTATTTGAAAAAAGATCGGGGTTTTACATTAATTGAGCTGTTAATCGTGATGATCATATTGGGAATGCTGGCGGCCCTGGTGGCGCCGAGGATGTTCGGCAAGGTCGGCAAGTCCCAGCAGAAGGCGGCCAAAACCCAGATATCCCTTTTTGAGACCGCCCTGGATACCTATCGGCTGGATGTGGGGAAATTCCCGACGACGGAACAGGGGCTTGCGGCTTTGCGGGAAAAACCCGATGGCGAGGATAAATGGGATGGACCGTATCTGCCTAAAGAAATTCCGCTGGATCCATGGGGGTCGCCCTATATGTATCGATGTCCGGGAGAGCACGGTGATTATGAAATCATGTCATACGGAGCGGATAAGCAGCCCGGCGGTGATAATGAGGACGCGGATATTGTGAACTGGAAAAGCATTGACCAATGATGGCTTTGCCATTCAAATCGGACTTTTTTCAGGGTCATAACATCATGAGGAGCGGGTTTACCTTGATTGAACTGCTGGTGGTGCTGGTGATCATCAGCCTGGTGTCCGCCTTTGTGGCGCCCCGTATTACAGCGCCCATCGGGAGTCTGCAGCTCAAGACCGCATCCAAAAAAATTGCCGGCGCCATGCGCTACAGCCGGAGCCTGGCGGTTTCCCAAAGGGAAAGCCGGGTTTGTTTTTTTGACTTTGAAAATCAGGCGATGTCTATTTTTCCCGTCGCAGCGATTGATTCCGCCGAACAGGAGGAAGTTTTGGCAAACGGTGAGGCGGAAATCCGGTATAAACTGCCGGAAGGCGTTTATCTTGCGAAAGCGATATTCGGTGATCTTGACATAAATTCAGGCCTGTTTGAGGTTGTTTTTTTCGCCAATGGGAGTTCTACCGGCGGGGAGATAGTTCTGGCAAACGATCGCGGAAGGTCCTTCCGTATTCAAATCGATTTTATCACGGGCATGGTCACGCTTACAGAGCCGGAGCATGTCGGGTGATAATCGTCTTTTTTGCACAAATATTTAATATTTTCAATTAGTTCGGATCTGAATGAATATTTCGCGCCATCCCATGAAATTAATTGTCCGGTCAAACGGGTTTACACTCATCGAAACCCTGGTGGCCGTGATGATTCTTTCGATTTCACTGGTGGTGGTGATGCAGCTTTTTTCAGGGGGATTGAAAGCGAACAGGATATCAAACGATTATTCGTATGGCATATTTCATGCAAGAGAAAAAATGGAGGAATTGCTGCTGTCACCGGATTTGCTCCCCGGGAGTTCCAGCGGCGATTTTAACGACGGCTACCAATGGAATGCCGTCGTCGACTTCATTGGGGAGGAGGACGAAATATCCAAAAGAATGCCTGTGTCCACAATGAGTATAAAACTGGATGTCAGTTGGAAGGCGGGCGACCGGGAAAAACACTACAGCCTGGCAACCACGGTGCTGACAGATAAAAAAAGAACTGAGGAAGCTCCGGAATAATTCATGAAGCACAGGTCAGATACCGGATCGACGCTCATCGAGCTGTTGATATCCATTACCATTATGGGGGTGATCCTGGTCATCATCATGGGGGCTTTTCGGATTGGTATCCGGGCATGGGAAACCGGTGAAAAGAATGTGGAGAATTTTCAGCGGCAGCAGATTGTCCTTTCGATTTTAAAGCGCCAACTGTCATCGATCTGCTGGCGGCCGATCCCCATGGAAGGCCGCAAGCCGTTCGTTTTTAGCGGCAATGAAGGGCGTGTGGATTTTGTTTCCGGCGTTTCCCTTATTCCGGGCGATGATTTCGGAAAAGTTCGGGTGACGTACCGGGTCGGCAGGGA
>JAHECJ010000283.1 GCA_024641805.1 Desulfococcus sp. | reverse complement strand
AGGATCACATGGACGCAAATCCGGATGCCCCGGTTTTTCGTGATTTCAACCGCATCTTTAAATGCTTTGAAATCATGGCCCCGGTTAATCAGCGTCAATGTCTCGTCATGAGCGGACTGAAGCCCGTATTCTATCCATATGAGATGATGTAGCGTATATCCCTGCAGCAGTGTGAGAATTTCCTCGTTGATGCAGTCCGGCCGGGTCCCGATGGAAAGGCCGGCGACATCTTCAATGGCAAGGGCTTCCGCATAGAGTTGTCGGAGATGCTCCACCGGTGCGTAGGTGTTGGTATAGGATTGGAAATAGGCAATAAATTTTTGGGCTTTATAGCGTTTTATGATATATTCCCGAGCATTTAAAATCTGATCGGTTACGGAAATCCCTTTTTGAAAAAACCCGGTTCCGGAACCGCTTTGATTACAGTAGATGCATCCATTCCTTGAAAGCGTCCCGTCCCGGTTGGGGCAGGACATTCCCGCATCAACTGAAATTTTATGCACCCGATGTCCGAATATGTCTTTAAAATAAGTATTTAAATCGTAGAACCTGTTTTTTATCATCGCGTATATATATTGATTAATTCACCTTGAAAAGGTATGGTTTTAAGTTTTAAATAGATTGCGTTTTTTGGTAAATAATACCATGGAAATGGCGCTTGCTGCAATAATTACAAGGAAAGTTTGAAAGTTTATATATATGGCTGTTTATCCAACGAAATATGATGTTATTGTTGTCGGGGCCGGACACGCCGGTTGTGAGGCGGCGTTGGCAGCCGCCAGGATGGGTTGCCGTGTGCTGATGATGGCGATGGATCTTGATAAAATCGCGACCATGCCATGCAGCCCATCGATCGGCGGTATGGCAAAAGGGCAGCTGGTCAAGGAGATCGATGCGCTTGGCGGGGAAATGGCGAAAGTAACTGATAAAACAGCGATCAATTACCGCAAGCTGAATACGAAAAAAGGTCCGGCAGTACATTCCTCCCGCACTCAGAATGATAAAAACCGTTACCATACGGTGATGAAATCCGTGGTTGAAAAAATACCCAATCTTGATGTGAAACAGGCACGGGTGGATGAGCTGGTCGTGGAGAACGGCAAGGTGGCCGGTGTTATGGATCACACGGGGTACGGGTTTGAAGCAAAAACTGTGGTCCTGGCCACCGGAACCTTTTTAAGCGGACTGGTTCATATCGGGTCAAGATCATTTAAAGCAGGCCGTGCAGGCGAGTTTGCCTCTTATGCCCTTCCCGAAAGCCTGAGAAAGCTGGGATTTTCCCTGGGCCGGCTCAAGACCGGAACGCCGCCGCGGCTGCACCGCTCCAGTATTGATTTTTCCAAAATGTCCCGGCAGGACAGCGACCACCCGGCCGAACCATTTTCGTATTCTTCTCAAGGGTTTGTCTTGCCGCCACAGCCGAGCTATATCGGCCGCGTCGGGAAAAAAACCATTCAGATCGTATTGGACAATATCAAGCTCTCCGCGCTGTACGGGGGACAGATAACAGGTACTTCGGCAAGATATTGCCCTTCGTTTGAAGACAAAGTGATGAAGTTTCCGCACCGGGACAGTCATCAGGTGATATTTGAACCCGAAGGCATTGACACCGACGAAATTTATGCCAGCGGTCTTGGCAACAGCCTGCCGGTGGAAATCCAGCTGGAAGTCGTCCGGTCGGTGGAAGGACTTGAATGTGCGGAAATCATGCGGCCGGCCTACGCCATTGAATACGATTACGTGAACCCGACGAACCTGTCACCAAGACTGGAAACAAAGAAAATATCCGGACTTTTTCTGGCCGGGCAGATTAATGGTACCTCCGGATACGAGGAAGCGGCCGCCCAGGGATTGTGGGCGGGTATTAACGCAGCGTGCCGGGTCCAGGATCGGCCGGCCTTTCTTCTGGACCGTTCCCAGGCGTACATGGGGGTAATGGTGGACGATCTGGTCACCCGCGGAACCAGCGAACCCTACCGGATGTTTACGTCGCGGGCGGAATACCGGCTGATGCTTCGGGAAGATAATGCGGACCTTCGGTTAACCGAAATCGGTCACGAGCTGGGACTGGTCAGTGCAGATACCGTAAATGAAGTTAAAGACCGCCGGAAACAGATTCATGATGAGATTCACCGGGTCCGGAAGGTGGTGATAAAGCCGACCCCGGAGGTGAATCGGTATTTACAGGATCACGATTCCCAAGCAATTGACAATGGTATGCATTTGGATCAGCTGCTCAAGCGGAGTGAATTGGATTATGTCATAGTGGACACTCTTGCACCTGCGGATGAGCCGGTGGATAAGCGGGTCGTCCGGCAGGTGGAAATCGAAGTTAAGTATGAAGGTTATATCCACAAGCAATTAAAGGAAATTGAAAAATTCAACGATCTTGAGGACAAAAAAATTCCGGAAGGCTTTGATTTCAATGCATTGCACGGATTGTCCAATGAATTGAAAGAAAAATTAACGATTGTCAGACCGCTGTCACTGGGTCAGGCATCCCGAATGGACGGCATGACGCCGGTTGCTCTGTCAATTCTGATGATTGCTTTGAAGGCCCGGGCCGGAAAGTGATTTTAATCTAAATTTCAAGGTATAGATAAGCGTTTCATCGGCCCGGGAGCTTGACATTTCAGGCATCTGTCTTATTGTTTTAATGTATTAATCAGGTGGTTTAGGAAAAATTTAATTTAAGAAAATTAAGGTAGGTATTCGATAAAATGGCCCAGAAAGATTATTATAAAAGTCTTGGTGTCAATAAAGAGGCAACCGCCGATGATATTAAAAAGGCGTACCGCAAACTGGCGATGAAATATCACCCGGACCATGCATCCGGTGACAAGGCAAAAGAGGAAAAATTCAAAGAAATCAGCGAAGCGTATGCTGTTTTGAGTGATGCTGAAAAGCGGAAGCAGTATGATACCTATGGCTCCGAAGGATTCCAGCAGCATTTTTCCCAGGAAGATATTTTCAGAGGGTCCAATATCGAGGATATTTTGAGAGAGTTTGGTTTTGGAGGAGGTTCTTTTTCCTCCGGAAGCAGAAAGATGGGGGGCGGCGGGAAACGGTTTTCATTTAATCCGGAATCCATCTTCAATTTTGGTGGCGGAAGCCGGCAGTCGGCGCCGGAGAAAGGCGCTGATATGGAATATGAGATTTCTCTGACGCTTTCCGACATCGCCACCGGAACTTCAAAAAACCTTTCCTTTCAGAATCCTTCCGGCGGAACGGAAACAGTAACGGTTAAAATTCCCAAAGGAATGATCACCGGCAAAAAACTGCGTCTTGCCGGTCGCGGCCAGTCAGGCCCATACGGCGGGCCAGCCGGGGATCTTTACATAAAATCCAAGGTGATGAATGATCCTACATTTACGCTCAAAGAGTTTGATTTGTATTTAAACCGGGAAATAAAACTTACCGATGCTTTGCTTGGAACACAGATTTCAGTTCCGACGCTGGACGGAAAACAACTCAGTTTAAAAATCCCGCCGGGAACAAAACATAAAAGCAAGATGCGGCTTTCCGGAAACGGCATTCCGCATATGAAAGGCACCGGCGCAGGTGATTTGTATGTCGAAATTCATGTAATGATGCCGAAAAAATTAAGCAAAAAGCAAAAACAATTAGTTGAGGATCTTGCCAAGGAAGGGGTATAAATTCGAGGCGAGCATCCCCTTTCAGGCTGTTGAAAAACGGTTGCGTCGGGCAATCCGATCAAAATTGACGCTCGATAGGCTTATTTATAGACAATAAACTCCGCTTTTGTGTCAGTTTTGTCTTGCGGGTTTTTTTGGCCGGCGCTCACGGCGTTTTTCAACAACCTGCTGACGGTTTTATCCGCACTATCTTTCCCCTCCGTCGATACTAATTAACATCTCTGTCTGGTATATTGATTTTGAAATATGGCCTGTATGCAATTCAGAGGTTGCCATTCCGGTGTAATATTCCGTAAAAAGTTTTTCATGGCTCAATAGCTCGATTGTATGAGAAAAAACTCAGCGATCATTTCAAAAAAATTCTGGATAGATTCTTTGAAACCTAATGAGAAGTTCATCTGAACAATCGGGCATGATTTTGCTGATGACATGGGTTCAAATGCGAGGCTGGTTTAGTGTTAAGTTTAACTCATTAAAATCATTTATGATATAAATATAATAAATGATTTGAGGTAAAGAAGATTTATTTAATCGGCGTTAAAATTGATCAATCGCAGGAATACAGTAAATTTATTGACAAAAGTATAGGTTCAATATATAACAATCTTGCTATAAATAGGTCTCAGGTCCATTTTTATGGGGTCAGTGAGATACTACGGCGATAATTAGTCCATACCATTGAAATTCACTATCGATTGGGTTTTGCAGAGCGCTGGAAGGGGAGACGGATAAAAAATATTTCTTTTATCTTGATGATCAATGTTTTATGTCTGTTCTTGCATGACTTCCGATATCTGA
>JAHECJ010000282.1 GCA_024641805.1 Desulfococcus sp. | reverse complement strand
TATTGGCCTGAAACCCGGAAGAAAGGACCAGGGCCGCTTCCACCTGTTTCAATCGCGCCAACTTGTTTTCAACCGCTTCAAAAAATCATAGTTTCCGCATATCAGGCGGGAAGCGGTCGCACCGGACCCATATTTATGTATAAATTCAATGGATCGATCCCGGAGCAACGGATGTCTGGAAAGTCCCAGGTAGTCATTGGAACAAAAATTCAGCATGGTCCGGTTATCGACATTGATTTCAATGCCGTTTAATGGGGTCATACTTCGAAGCTGCCGCAGCTGACGGCGCTTGATTCGCCGGTCAAACTCATCCTCGACAAAGCTTAAATCCTTATTATTTTTATCATTAACCATTAAAATAAAACTTCTTATTATTTGCGGAAAAAGATTTTTTTCTTTTCAAAAGAAAAATGCGCCGGCTCAGCGGCGCATTTTTTAAATTCAATCACATATGGGAAAATACAAAAACTGCCGATAAAAAAAAGCAATGTCATGCTGATTTATTTGAAATTAATTAACCGCTCATGCATAAAACTTTTTTATCTGATCCACAACATACCCAATCTGTTCTACGGCAAGTTCCGGATACACCGGAAGAGCCAGGGTATGCTCGGCAGCATATTCCGACACGGGAAAATCACCTGGAGAATATCCAAGATCCGCAAAACACTCCTGGAGATGAAGGGGCACCGGATAATAGATTTCACACCCCACGTTATTTTTGAGTAAAAATTCCTTCAGCTCATCGCGCTTTTCCGCAACCTGAATAATAAACTGATTATAGATATGGCGATTTTCCTTTTCAAAAGGAACGGTGAGAACAGAATTCAGTCCGGCGGCCGTTATCAGGGATTTATATAGCCGTGCATTTTTCTGCCGGGCGGTGGTCCATTGGTCCAGATATTTAAGCTTAATGGAGACGATAGCGGCCTGAAGCGCATCCAGTCTGAAATTCCCGCCGATCTGGCTGTGATAATACTTGGGATGTCCGCCATGGACTCTTAAAATCTTTAAATTTTCATACTGGTCTTCAGAGTTGGTGGTAACAATTCCGCCATCCCCGAACCCGCCAAGGTTTTTTGACGGGAAAAATGAAAAGCAGCCAAAATCACCCAAGGATCCGGCACGCTTTTTCTGATATTCAGACCCGATCGCCTGGGCGGCATCCTCAATCACAATCAGATTGTTTTCCTCGGCGATTCTTGACACTTCATTCATATCCGCGCATTGACCATATAGATGGACGGGTATAAGCCCTTTCAATGTTTTGCGCTCAGTGACCGGCATGTCTTTTATCAGCGCATCCACCTTTTCCGGTGAGATATTATAGGTATCCGGTTCAATATCGACAAAAACCGGAATGGCCCCTACCCGACTGACAGCACCGGCAGTGGCAAAAAAAGTATACGGGGTGGTGATCACCCGATCCCCATGTCCGATTTTCGCCGCCATCAAAGACAATAACAGCGCATCCGTTCCCGATGAAACACCGACAGCATATTTGGCTGAACAATACTCAGCAATTTCCTTTTCCAGTTTTTCCACATACGGGCCGAGAATAAAATACTGGCTTTCATAAATCTCCCGGGTCACCTCAAGACATTCTTCTTTAATCGTCTGATACTGAGCTTTTAAGTCGAGCAACGGGACCTGCATATTGGGCTACCTTTCAGTTAATATAAGGGGTATGCTGATCAGACGACCATTAATGATACGTCTGGAATTGTATAATTAATAAGTAATTTCGAATCGGTTAGTGTCGGACATAAGACAAACAAAAAAACAATTACTTCTCGTGAACTGCCGTACCAACATACGTCGTTTTTATTTCAGAAAAAATCGGCGGCAAGATACTCTGATAGTCATATGAAATATTGATATCCTTGATTCCAGTTACCCGATCACCGAACTGACTCTTTGCCGCATCCCACAACAATCCTTCTCCTTCGGTGCCTTCGACGACGAGTCCGAGTATGCACCGGGAGTTTCCTTGCGCCCTGACAAGGCCCAAAACATCATAATTCTTTGAATCATACCGCGTGACGGTCTGAGTGGCGTTCAATCCGGGCCCTTTGGCTCTTTGCATGTATTCGCCATAACCACACCCGGAAACAACCATCAGCGCTGTGATGATTAAACCGGCACAGACCCATCTGAAGATATTCCCTTTCATACAACGACCTCCTTTCCAAAAAATATTTTATCGACACACAACCGATTCGAAAAAACCGTTCATTTTAAACGTTCACAATTTTCAACGGGCAAACTTTTTACCCCGATTTTCTGTAACCTGAGGTGATGATACAATGGATGAACAGTGCGTTGTCACCGATGGATACCCCAGCAACCGGTTCACCTCATTTTTCAAAGATAATCCTGCCCGCAAACTCATCTGCGGCGGCAACTCGATAATGGTTTCTGTTTTTTCCGGTATCACCACATGGAGAAATCCTTTGCATTTACCGGGATAATTTTTCAGTACCTGGCATAAATCATTTAATGCGCGCTGATCTGTCCGCCCGGCATCAATCATCATATGGACACTTGCGGCCCAGGATTCTTCGGCCTGATTAATGGGAACGATACTTTCCGCAGTAATTTTGGCAAATTTTTCGTTTTTCTGAACCTTTCCCTGCACAAAAATCGGCATGCCATCCACCAGGGCGTTCCCTGCCTGCGAATATACCGATGCAAATACCGTCACCTCGACAGAGCCGTTTATATCTTCCAGTTCAACAAAGGCCATGGTATTTCCCCGTTTATCCATGATCATTTTATTCCCCCGAACGATGCCTCCCATCCGCACCACAGCTCCATCCTTGATCCCGTCATCCATTAAGTCAAGGGAATTTGTACTGGCATATTTTTCAATCAAATCCTGGAATTCATCCAACGGATGTCCCGTAATATAAAACCCGATGGCTTCTTTTTCCAGTCTCAGCTTCTGTTTTTCATCCCATTCCGGAAGATCCGGCATGGTGGGGGGATTCAGCTGTTCCTGCCCGCCCCCACCGCCAAACAAACTCATCTGGGGATCCGCCGCTTCTTTCTGGAGCCGCTGACCATAGTCCAGGGCATCCTCCACACATGCCATCATCTGCGAGCGATGATACCCTGTTGAATCAAATGCGCCGCACTGAATCAGGCTTTCGATGACCCGCTTATTGACTTTTCGGATATCCACCCTCTGGCAGAACTCAAATACCGATGTGTATTTTCCCTCTTTACGCGTTTCAAGAACCGATTCAATGGCGGCTTCGCCGACATTTTTCACGGCCGCCAGGCCGAACCGGATACTGTCGCCGCTGACCGTAAACCCCTTGTCGCTTTCATTGATATCCGGGGGCAGCACCGGGATATTATGGTTTCGGCATTCCGCTATATACTTCACGACATTTTCCGAATTGTTCATTTCAGCCGTCAGCACTGCGGCCATATATTCCACGGGAAAATGCGCCTTCAAATAGGCGGTTTGAAAGGCAATGAGGGCATAGGCCGCACTGTGGGATTTATTAAACCCATATCCGGCAAATTTTTCAATTAATCCGAATAGTTCAGTCGCTTTATCCTTGGGAATGTTGTTTTTCACTGCCCCGTCGACAAAACGGTCCAGCTGCTTGGCCATCACCTCCGGAATTTTCTTTCCCATTGCCTTTCGCAGGTCGTCGGCTTCCGCCATGGAGAAGTTTGCCAGCTGACTGGCAATTTTCATCACCTGTTCCTGATAGAGAATGACCCCATAGGTAGGCTTTAAAATTGATTCCAGTTCCGGCACCAGATACGATACTTTCCGGCCATGCTTGCAAGCCACATAGTCATCCACCATGCCGCTGCCCATAGGTCCAGGCCGGTAAAGGGCCACCAGCGCCGTAACTTCGGCAAAGTTTCCCGGCTTTAACCGGATGATCAGATCCTTCATTCCGGTACTTTCAAGCTGAAACACCGCTGACGTATCGCCGGATGACAGAAGCCGGTATGTTTTTTCATCGGTTAAATCCAGATGTCCAATATCCGGGGGGGTCTTGCCCTGGACTTTGATGATATTGAGGGCGTCGGCGATGATGGTTAAATTGCGAAGTCCTAGAAAATCAAATTTCACCAGTCCGATATTTTCCACCTTTTTCATATCGAGCTGGGTCAATACTTCACCCCGTTTTCCTCTATACAGCGGGAGGTATTCCACCAGCGGCTTGTCTCCGATAACAACCCCGGCCGCATGCGTGGAGGCATGACGATTCAGCCCTTCCAGAACCTTTGATATCTCAATCAACTCGGCGATTTGCGGGTTGCTCTCAATCTTTTCCCTGAGCTTCGGCTCCTTTTCCAGGGCCTTTGACAGGTTGATTTTCGGATCTTCGGGAACGAGTTTTGCGATGGCATCCACTTCGCTCAATGGAATATCCAGGGCGCGGCCCACATCGCGAATCACCGCCCGGGCTTTCATTTTCCCGAATGTGATGATCTGCGCG
>JAHECJ010000281.1:3112-4474 GCA_024641805.1 Desulfococcus sp. | reverse complement strand
TGTAATTCATGAACATTTTTATCAACCCCGGAATATCATCAGGTTCAAGCGTAATCCGGAATTCCCAGTTCACCGGGTCAGTTATTTTACCGATAATATAAACATTCTCCTTGGTGGGATCGTTTTTCACCTGATAATATCTGAAATCCATTATCAGCTCGGTTTTTCCAAGCCCTCTTGACCATAACTTCATTATTATTCTCCCTCTTTCCGGTCAGGCAGTTTTTCACTGCTTTTTGCTTCAAGCACATATCTTTTTATTGTGTTTTCAATCTCCTTCTTGTGCATGATGCTGATGATGGTATTTACAATCGGTGTTACGTTTTCCAGTATCTCCGCAATTTTTTCGATTTCAAATTTACCAGTTAATAACGGTGTGAAAATCTTGCTTTCTCTTTCCACCAATTCTTCAATAACTTTCTTGTAAACCTTGATAATACTGACATCGAAACCGAGTTTCGGTGACAATCCTGCCTGTATAAGCTTAACCCGGCATTCAGCAAGCCTGATATCATCTTCTCCAAAAAGTTTTTTTCTTCCTTTCTGAATCGAAGTCATCACGCCAAATCTTTCCATCATCTCGATATCTTCCAGACTCATACCAGTCTGCTTTGACAACTGCTTTGCCGTAAGCCGTTTTACTTCGGGAGACTCCGAGATATTACTGAAGACCTTGCCGTCTAGTTCAACAAGAGTATTTATTTCATCCACCGAAAGTTGTCCTGATCCTCCCATCATCACCTCTTTAATGACTGATAAGGGCAGGAATCGTTTTGACTGTAATTCCTTAATCAGCAGGATATCATTCAAATGGTCTTCGGTATAGAATGCTGAGTTTGATGATTGTTTAATCGGCCTGGGAATAAGATTTTCTCGGATATAAAATTGAATTGTCCCTCTGGGTACGCCTGCAGCTTCAGTCAATTCTTTCATTCGCATCATCTTGGTTTTCGATTTTTTTTCTCCCAAAATTAACTCCACTAAACGATTATTGATTGTTTTTTTGAAAGCGTAAGAATGGCAATTCTGATGAAAGTATAAAGTTATAGTTGCTACTTGTATTTATATCTTCCTACCATTTATTCTGTCAAGTTTAATTGAATTTTTTAAATACTTATTTTGCGTTAAAAAATTGATAATTTGATATTAGTTTAGAGTGGTTGGACTCTTCGGTTCGCTATTGAAGTTTACAATAGGACGCATATTTCAATTGGAAGTTCTTTAAAACACCTATCCTCAAAAGTTAAGGTTTAAAAAAGCCCAATTAATCAGAAAAAAAATCGATTGACCCTGCTCACTGAAAACTGACTCATGAGACCAATTTGAATGTCAGATTACTTGTTTCCCTTGCCTTATTTTTGT
>JAHECJ010000281.1:0-3102 GCA_024641805.1 Desulfococcus sp. | reverse complement strand
TTTAGAAAACGCAGAAATTGGACTTTTTCGACAGGCTCTATTGAAGTTTGCTATAGGATGCATATTTCAATTGGGAGTTCTTTGAAACACCTATCCTCAAAAGTTAAGTAAAAGAGCCCAAATAATAAGAAAAAAAATCGATTGACCCTGCTCACTGAAAACTGACACCTGAGACCAATCTCAATGTCAGATTACTTGTTCCCCACGCCTTATTCTTGTCCCTCGGCGCACCTATATAAATGACACAACACCTCCCGTCCATCAATCATTTCCCGAACAGGCGCTTGATGACGGCATATTTGCATCACTTCCGGACACCGGGGATGAAACCGGCATCCCGCTGGCGGGGAGGAAGCGGACGGTATTTCACCGCTTAACAGAATTCTCCGTTCCCGGCTGGTCCCCGGAACCGGAACCGCTGCAATCAATGCCCGCGTATAGGGGTGAAGCGGGTTTCGGATAATTTCAAAGGTGGTTCCAGCCTCAACGATCTGCCCCAGATACATCACCGCGATCCGGTCGGCAATATTGCTGACCACGCTCAAGTCATGGGAAATGAACAGATAGGAAAGATGGTACCGCTGCTGAAGGGAAATCAGCAAGTTGAGGACCTGCGCCTGAATTGAAACATCTAATGCGCTGACCGCCTCATCACAGATGATAAACTCGGGCCTCAAGGAAATGGCCCGTGCAATGCTGATCCGCTGCCGTTGCCCCCCGGAAAATTCATGGGGAAACCGATAAATCGAATCCGCCGAAAGCCCGACTTCCTTTAAGAGGCGTCCGGCATGCTCTTTTTTGGACCCTTCAATCCGCTTAAACTGTTCAACACCCTCCGTAACAATATCAATCACTGTCATTCGCGGATTCAGGGACGACAGCGGATCCTGAAAAATCACCTGTATCCGCTCTCTTAAACGGTTCATTTCACGCGTCGTTAAATCATGCAACGGCAGATTATCAAAAAACGCCTGTCCGCCATGTGATTTTTCAAGGCCCAGGAGTGTTCTCCCCAGAGTTGTCTTGCCGCACCCGGATTCCCCCACAAGCCCCAGCGTTTCACCTCGATTAATATCTATGCTGACGCCGTCAACCGCACGAACATAGTCAGCGGTTTTCGAAAAAATTCCCCGTTTCACCGGAAACCAGGTCTTTAAATCAATCACCCGGACCAGGGGGTTATTTTCATTGTTTAATTTATCCGCGGTATCTACCATTCGTTTGATGGGCTTTCATGGGTTTGCTGCCGGAAAAATGTCCGGTAGCGATATTGTCTATTCACCGCTGTCGGCTAATAAAAAACAGGCGGCGCGATGGCCGTTGCCGCATTCATAAAACGGCGGGGACTGCGTAATACACTTTGGAAGTGAAAAGGCGCACCGTTTCTCAAAATGACACCCCGCGGGATAATCATATGGCGATGGCACCTGCCCCGGAATATCCTTCAATTGGGTCCGCCGGCCCGTCAGCTTCGGAATAGCGTTCAACAGCCCGATCGTATAAGGATGTTGCGGGTTTGAAAATATTTCTTCGCGGCTGCCGGATTCAACAATTTGAGACGCATACATGACCAGAATACGCTCGCACATCTCCCACACAACCCCCATGTCGTGGGTGATCAAAAGCATGGAGGTATGCGCCTGCTTCATCGCCTTGATCAGTTCAAACACCTGCGCCTGGGTGGTCACGTCCAGTGCGGTCGTCGGCTCATCGGCAATGATCAGGCTCGGCGCCAGCATCAAGGCCATGGCAATCATGATCCGCTGCTGCATCCCACCGGAGAGCTGAAACGGATAAGCATACATTCTGTCCGCCGCATCCGGTATACCCACTTTCCCTAACCACTGCTCGGCAAACTGCCAGGCCTCCCTGGGCGGCATATCCCGGTGCAGCAAAACCGTTTCAACCATCTGGCGGCCGATACGGTGGAGCGGGGATAGCGCGGACAAGGGTTCCTGAAAAATCATACTGATGGCCCGGCCACGAATTCCCTGAAGCTGATTGGACGTCATCGCCATAACATCCTTTCCATCAAACCATATTTCCCCGGATTCGATCTCACCGGGCGGCGAAGGAATCAAGCGGGGGAGACTCAGGGCGGTTACTGATTTTCCACAGCCGGACTCTCCAACCAGGCCGACATTTTCGCCCCGTTCAATATGAAAAGATAAATTGTCGACTGCCTTGAACTTTCCGTCATCCGTGGAAAAATTGACGGTCAGATTCTCCACGGTCAGGAGTCTGTTTTCAGGTTCAACGCGCTTATTTCGGCCGGTTGCATCCATTATCATCGGTTTAATGAAGCCTGCTGTATTGTTTTGGATCATATGCGTTTCGAATCCCTTCTCCCACAAACACGCCGAGCAGCATCACTGAAAACAAAGCCAGTGAGGGGTAAAGGATCAGCCACCAGGCCCATCGGTATTGCTGCGCCTGGAATAACAACTCGCCCCAGCTCGGCGTGGGCGGCGGAAGACCGAAACCGAGATAATCCAGCGCCGCCAGGGACCCGATCGCGCCCACAAGAAAAAAGGGGAAAAAGGTTATTACCGGCACCAGGGCATTGGGAAGAATGTGTCTGTAAATGATTTTAATCGACGGCACGCCCATGCATTTGGCAGCCTCGACAAAGGGTCTTTTTCGCAGATTTAAAAATTCCGCCCGGATATAATAAGAAATCCCCACCCAGTTGAACAATCCATAGCAGACTAAAAGCAGGGTGAAGCTTCTCCCGTAGATGGAACCCATGAGAATCATGACATACAAAAACGGAAGCGCGCTCCAGATTTCGATCATCCGCTGGGCGGTGATGTCCAGCTTTCCGGCATAATACCCCTGGACCGCACCGGCCATCACGCCGATGAGCATGGAGCAGCCGACAAGCATCAGGCCAAACGTCAGGGATATCCGAAGACCATACAGGATGCGGGCAAGTACATCCCGTCCGGCGCCGTCAATTCCCATGGGATGGTCCGTGACCGGCGGGTACGGGAAACGGACTTCCTCTTTTAAAAATGAAGCGGTATATTGACGATTGTCGATGATGACGGAATAGTCATCGACCGGCTGCTTAAACCGGGTTTGTACGCGATTTACCAGAGT
>JAHECJ010000280.1 GCA_024641805.1 Desulfococcus sp. | reverse complement strand
GCTGACCAAAACGAATATGTCTGATATTACGCCTTTGGATTTAAAAGGCAAAAGGATCATCATCAATATTTTCCCCAGCATTGAAACACCGGTTTGCGCCAAGTCTGTCAAACGATTCAACAACGAAGTAAAAAAACTCGAAAACACTGAAATTTTATGTGTGTCTAAAGATTTACCGTTTGCCCATGCGCGTTTCAATGCGGAAGAAGATATCAAGAACGTGATTTCCGTCAGCGAACTCAGAAATCTTTCGTTCGGCCGAAATTATGGTGTACGCATGACTGATGGTCCCTTGGCCGGATTGTTTGCAAGAGCCTTGGTGGTGCTGGACGAAAACAGCCGTATCATATTTACCCAGCTTGTACCGGAAATTTCCCAGGAACCCGATTATGGATCGGTTCTAAAATTGTTGGGCAACCCTTCGGACAGTGTCCAATTCTGCGCAACAACATCCACAGCAGAACATTCTCGCCTGGAAAATGGAAATGAACCCTGTGATGACGGAACATCCGGAAAGATGTAAGGAGCCATTCCTTTTCAATTCAGTCTCTCCGTCTGATGATTGCGGCGCGCTGATCAGCTCACAATAGCTTTTCTACCGCTATCAACTTGAAAAATTATCTGACGGTGCTTATTGTTATTTTGTAATTGGAAAATATATTCTGTCAATTCTATTGGTTAAAGATATTGCCCGGTCGTTTTTAGCCGATATTGCGTCGACATACGGAGGTGGAGAAAATGGCTAAAAATATATTGATCGCGTTTGACGGTTCTGACAATGCCCTGAGGGCGGTTGAATTTGTCGGTTCCCATTTGTCTCCTGATTGTGATGTTACGCTTTTTTGTGTAATGCCCGGGACGGAGTCTTTGTATTCTGCCCAGAGTCCTGAGTTGACTGCATATTTCCTTGAGCAGCAAAGTGTTTTGTGTGCGTTTGAAAACAAAAAAAGAAAGCTTTTGGACGCGGCGTTAAAAAAAGCCCGAAAACATCTGATGAAGTGCGGTTTTGACGGTGATCGGATAACGATTCAGCTCAACGAAGTTCATAAAGGTATTGCACGGGATATTATCCGTGAAGCAAATAAAAAAGCTTATGATCTGGTCGTTATGGGGAGAAAAGGGCATGCCGGTATCAAGGAATTTTTTTTAGGCAGTATCTCAGAAAAAGTTCTTCATGGTTTGCGCAGCGGTAATTTGCTGTTTGTGGACTAACCAGTTGACGATTAACGTCAAAACATTCGAGGAGGGCTCATGAATATTTTAATTACCGGCGGTTCAGGTTTTGTGGGGCCACGCCTCGTTGATTTTTTGATTCACAAAGGGCACCAGGTTACGTCCATCGATGCAGTCCCGTTGTCTCGCACCCGGGGAGATGCTGCTTTTAATTTTTTACAGGCGGACACCACTGAACCCGGGCTATGGCAGGAATCCATAAAGAATGCTGATACGGTGATCAATTTAACAGGCAGAAATATTTTTCACCGGTGGACGGATAAATACAAACAGGAGATCTATGACAGCCGGGTTTTAACCACCCGCAACATTGTCGATGCAATCCCGGCCGGTAAAGAGATTAAACTGATCAATACTTCCGCCGCTGGATTTTACGGCAGCTGCGGTGACGATATTTTAGATGAACGACGCGGCGCCGGGGATGATTTTCTGGCCCGGGTGTGCGTTGACTGGGAAAAAGAAGCGTTCGCGGCCCGCAAAAAAGGGGTACGAGTTGTGTGTCCGCGTTTTGGGGTGGTTCTCGGCCCGAACGGCGGGGCACTTTCAAAAATGGTTCCGGCCTATCGCATGTTTGTGGGCGGTCCACTTGGGAACGGCCGGCATTGGTTTCCCTGGATCCAGATTGATGATTTGGTCGGGGCTATTGATTTTGTCATGAACAGCAACCGGATTGACGGTCCGGTCAATTTCTGTTCTCCGAATCCAGTGCGCAACAATGAATTTTCGAAAACGCTCGGCCAGGTAATAAACCGGCCGGCTTTTTTCAGGACTCCGGCGGTTATTCTCCGGTTGGCTGCCGGTGAACTGGGGGATCTGCTTTTGAACAGTCAGCGGGCGATCCCCTCATTGCTGACCGCATCCGGATTTAAATTCAAGTATCCCGATTTAGAGAACGCACTGAAGGCAGTGTTGAGTTAACAATTGATTCATTAAGACAATAATTCGAATTATCCGGGTCAGGAAAGGGTGTTGATATGGAAAAAATATTCAAAATTCCGAAAATTTCATGCGGCCACTGCGTCAACAGTATCAAAAATGAATTATCTGAGTTGGCGGGTGTTCAATCGGTAAAAGGCAATGCCGAACTCAAAAAAATTACTGTTGAGTGGTCTGCGCCGTTAACCGAGGAGGAAATCCGAAACGTTCTGGAATCGATAAATTATCCTGCGGAATAGTCAATGGCGTTTCGCGAAATCAAATTATCGGTTACCGGAATGACATGCGCTAACTGTGCGGCAAACATTGAGCGGACGTTGCGAAAACTGGCCGGCACAAAAGACGTTAATGTGAATTTCGCATCTGAAACCGTTGATGTCAAATTTGAAGATACGGCAGTTTCCTTGGCGGATATTATCCGACAGATTGATAAAGCCGGATACGGTGTTGTCACACGGACGGATGAAGTGATTCTGACGGGGATGTCTTGTGCGAATTGTGCTGCGACTATTGACTGGATTTTAAATAAAAAGATCCCTGGAATCGTCAAGGCGGATGTTAATTTTGCTTCTGAACGGGCGGTTATCGAATTTGTGCCGGAAGTCACGGATCTTGATCATGTTATCTCCGTTCTGGAAAAGGCAGGTTACGGCGCCATCGCACCTGACCGTTCGGAATCTCCGGAAAATGCGGCGGACACGGCCCGGGACGCAGAAATCAGAAATCAGACCGTTAAATTCTATGTCGGCCTGATCTTTGCCATTCCACTTTTTCTGCTTTCCATGGGCCGGGATATGGGGGTTGTCGGGACATGGGCGGTTCATCCAATGATGAACTGGATTTTTCTGCTGATGGCCACACCGGTTCAATTTTATACCGGCAGTGATTATTATGTTGGCGCTTTTAAAAGTCTGAGAAACAAAAGTGCCAATATGGATGTCCTGGTGATGATGGGATCTTCAACCGCTTATTTTTATTCGATCGCTGTTCTTCTTCTACCAGTTCTCGGCAATCATGTGTATTTTGAGACGTCGGCAGTGATTATCACGCTGATCAAGGTCGGGAAGATACTGGAAACAAAAGCCAAACGAAAAACCGGCAGCGCCATTCGGAAGCTGACTGCCATGCGGCCGAAAACCGCATCAATCATCATGAATGGCAAAGAAAAGGAAATCCCCATCAGCCAGGTATCCATCGGTGACATTATTATTGTCAGGCCCGGTGGCCAGGTGCCGGTGGACGGCGTCGTTACAGAAGGACGCTCGTCAATCGATGAATCCATGTTTTCCGGAGAACCGATGCCGGTGGACAAGCAATCGGGAGATTCGGTTACCGGCGGAACCATTAACCGCGAAGGCGCTCTGACCTTTAAGGCAACCCGGGTCGGCCGTGAAACCGCCCTGGCCCGGATCGTGAAACTGGTTCAGGACGCACAGGGCAGCAAGGCACCTATTCAAGCGCTTGCCGATCGTGTGGCGGCTATTTTTGTTCCTTCTGTTTTATTGATTGCACTATTTACTTTTGCCCTCTGGTGGGGAATCACCGGGAACTTTGTCGCATCGATGATTCGTTTGGTAGCCGTACTGGTGATCGCCTGTCCGTGTGCCCTCGGATTGGCAACCCCGACGGCAATGATGGCCGGAATGGGCAAGGGTGCCGAGATGGGGATTTTGTTTAAAAACAGTGAATCCCTGGAAATGGCGGCCACTCTCAAAACCATTGCATTAGATAAAACCGGCACAATTACGACGGGAAAGCCAACTGTCCATGATATTCTGCCGCTTTTGCCCGATGATAATAGCCAGGACGCATTGCTTCAACTTGCGGCTTCCGTCGAGTCAAAATCTGAGCACCCGGTTGCAAAAGCCATTGTCAGCGCCGCTGCGGAACGAAATTTGGACTTGCTGCCGGTGGAGAATTTTATTTCTTACGGCGGCAGCGGGGTGGAAGGTTCGGTAAGCCGCGAATCGATTAAAATCGGTCGTCCCGACTGGCTGAAATCCATGAACATTGATTTGGGTGTAGTTGATCAAAAAATCGACACCATCCAGAAACAGGCCCGGACGGTCGTTGTCGTATTAAAAGGAGATTCGCTTTGCGGCTTAATTTCCGTAGCGGATGAAATCAAACCGGATTCCGTCGAATCGATACATCGATTGAAAGATCAGGGAGTCCGTCTGGTGATGATCACCGGAGATAATTCGACAGCCGCCGGACTTATCGCCAGGCAGTTGAATATGGATCAGTTCGTGGCGGAGGTCCGGCCGGAAAAAAAGGCGCAATAGTTCGGAAGTTAAAAGCGCAATATCCTAA
>JAHECJ010000279.1 GCA_024641805.1 Desulfococcus sp. | reverse complement strand
GGGGCGCGAGAGGACTGGCAGCCGATGATCATTAAAATGAGAAGAAATACCATCCGGCTGATTGATTTGAAGGGAATACGTCCTGAAAAATAGTTAACCGTAATAATGTTTTTCATGATTGTTTTCCATTCCTTGAGGTTAACGCCCTGTTAAAATATGGTTCCGGCCGTTTGATCGTCGCAAAATGAACAAATTGGAAAAAGAGATCGTGGCGTGGAGAGACGTTTGACGTCTGGAAATCAGGTCCGGCGGATGGCGTTTGAATAGCGGTTGATGCTTTGGGAAACCAAACTGTTAATAGTTTCTCTTTCGGATCCGGTCCATCTCCCGGTTCATTTCGCGCGACTTGATCGATTCTCTCTTGTCATAAAGACGCTTTCCGCGGGCGAGCCCGATGGTCACTTTGGCCTTGCCGTTTTTAAAATATATTTTCAGCGGAATGATGGAAATGCCTTTTTCCCGGATTTTAGCGTCCAGGCGTTTGAGTTCGGCTTGATGCAGGAGGAGTTTTCGGGGGCGCAGCGGATCATGGTTGTCATAATAGGCAAACGGATAAGGGTTGATATGCATCTGATGAATAAACAGTTCGCCGTTGTCGATTCTGCCGTAAGCGTCTTTCAGGTTGGCCTGTCCTAAGCGCAGGGATTTGACCTCCGTTCCCAGCAGCACCATCCCGGCTTCAATTTCATCCACAATTGTATAATCATGCCAGGCTTTGCGGTTTTTGGTGACAATTTTGATGTTACTGTTTTCCATCGGGAAACTCTCTCCGGATCAGAATTTTGAAATCTGATTTAAGCATTAATTTTTTATTTATTATAGATCCCGTTTACCAGAATGTCACCGTAGGTGTCGGTTATCAATTTCATGGTATCCAGCGCGGACGTCTGTTTTAAAACGTCTTTTAAGAAAAGTTTCGAATCACTGACGCTGATCTTTCTGATCATGCTTTTAATGGAGGGAATGGATTGGGGCGCCATGCTGAGCGCGTCCAGGCCAATGCCAAGCAAAATCGGCAGGTTGATGATTTCAGAAGCCATTTCCCCGCACATGAATGTTTTGATGTGTTTCTTTTTACCGGTATCCACAACATGCTTGATCAGCCGGAGGACTGCCGGATGCAGGGGGTTATATAGATAAGCAACATGACGGTTTACGCGGTCTATGGCCAGTGTATACTGGACCAGATCGTTGGTGCCGATACTGAAAAAATCAACCAGATCCGCCATGGCGTCCGCCATGATCGCTGCTGATGGAATCTCGATCATAATGCCGATCTGGATGTCCCGGTTATAGGCCAATCCGTCTTTTTCAAGGGATTCTGCCGCTTCGTCAATAAGTTTAAGGGTCTGGCGGATTTCTTCACAGCCGGAAATCATCGGAAGCAGGAGCCTGATGTTTCCGTAGGCGGCTGCGCGCAGGATTGCCCGAAGCTGGGTCTTAAATATAGTCGGCTTTTTAAGGCAAAACCGGATGGCCCGAAGCCCCAGCGACGGATTGGCCTCTTCGGGCGCGGGAATGCCTGAAATTGCCTTGTCTCCATTGATATCGAGAGTACGGATAATCACCGGGTGCGGCGCCATGAGTTCGGCAACTTCTTTGTACTGATGAAAGAGTTCCCGCTCGTCGGGAAAGTTCATTCGGCCCAGATACAGGAACTCCGTTCGAAACAGTCCGATGCCTTCTCCGCCGTGATCCTTTACCGCCACGACTTCCTCTGGCAGCTCTATATTTCCCATTATGCTGAATAAATGCCCGTCAGCGCTTTTGGCAGGCTGGTCGCTGGTTCGGAGAATATCCGCTTTGCGCGCTTCGTAACTTTTGCTCCGTTCTTCATATTTTACCAGCGTGTCTTCTTCTGGGTCAATAATGACAATTCCTTCTGACCCATCGACAATAATGATGCTGTCGTTTTTAATAAGCTGTGTTGCATTATCCAGTCCGAGAACAGCCGGGATTTCAAGCGTCCGGGCGATAATACTGGTGTGAGACGCTTTGCCGCCCCGGTCTGTGATAAACCCCATGACTTTTTCAAGCTGGAGCTGGCTGGTTTCCGCCGGTGAAAGACTGTGGGCCACCAGGATGACCCGCTTGTCGATGTTGGATATATTGACATCCTTGCGGCCGACCAGATTTCTCATGATCCGTTCGGAAACATGCTCGATGTCAGCGGAACGTGATTTCAGGTAGGGATCGGCGATGTTGCTGAACATGGATTTTGCCGCTGAAGTGGCCTCCCTGAGCGCCCATTCAGAATTGACCAGTTCATTTTTGATGATGTCAATGGCTTTCCCATACAGCATCTTGTCTTTAAGGAGAACCATATGGGTTTCAAGAATGCCCGCATGCTGACGGAGTTCTTCGGATACCCCTTTAATGATGTCCATCAGTTCATTTTTGGCTTTGGTGACCGCACTTTTAAAGCGATTAATTTCTTTTTTGACTTTATCCTCGGTTATCGAATATTTTTCAATAATATCAACGCCTTCTTTATCAACAAGGTATGCCTTGCCGATGCAGATTCCCGGTGAACCGCTGATGCCTTTAATCACTTTTTCCGTGGTATCAGATGGCATTTTTGATCTATTCTCCAAACCTCTTTTCAAAGAGTTTAATGATTTGGTTGAGAATGTGAATATCTTCCGGATTTTCAACTTCCAGCGTGACGTCAGTGCCTTTCAGGCAGGCCAATGATAAAATATCAATAATACTGGACGCATCCACCTGATCCCCGTTTTTGTACAACCAGACATTCGACTGCGCCTTAAGGGCGAGGCTGGCGATCATTGCCGCCGGCCTGGCATGAAGGCCAAGGTCGTTCATTACGGTCGTTTTTTTGCTCAGGCGGTTCTCTAACATATTCATATATTTTACAATTATTTGTGATTTAAATTTTTAAACGTACCATGTGACAGTTGTGATTGTCAAACGAAATTTTTGGTCCAAAGACTGAAAGAGTATTGAAAGTATTATAAATAATTTTATTAAAGAATCATTTCCAGTATACGGCATTTCCGGTTTCCGGATGAAAAGCAATCCTTCCAGGAAATTAGGATAAGACAATGGCTGCCCAATCTAATTATATCGACCGGACAAAGAACCCGGTTTCTGTTTTTTCAAACCGTTAGGATTCGTGTAAAAAGTAAATCATTGACAACTGCGGGACCGGCTGATATTTTTGTTCACTGCCTAAATCTTTAACTAATTGAATTTATAATTTTTTTAGTTAGTCAAAATCTTTTAGCCAAAGGAGAGCCCCATGGTAGCCAAAATTCGTATCTATGGCAAATCGACATGACCGTATACCACTGCTGCCCGTGAAGCGTATGCAAAGAAAAATGTCACAGTAGAGTATATCGATGTTCTGGCAAATGATGAGAATATGGAAGCCATGCTCAAAATTTCGGACGGCAGCCGCAAGGTGCCGGTCATTGTTGACGGTGAAAATATCGCTGTCGGATTTAACGGCCGCGGCTGACGTGTTTAGCGCGCCGGCAGGCTGCCGGTTTTAAAAAATTAAAATTTCTAAAGAATGGTATCATCATGGTGGAAAAACAATATTTACTGGATGAAATGGAACTCAGCGAATCCTGGCGGTTGTTCAGGATTATCGGGGAGTTTGTCGAAGGCGTAGAGGAGATGCATGATATCGGGCCGGCGGTGTCTATTTTCGGCTCCGCCCGGATGAAGCCGGATGCTCCTTATTATCAGCGAACGGTTGAAATCGCCGGAATGCTAGCGGAAAACGGTTTTGCCGTGATCACCGGCGGCGGCGGCGGCATCATGGAAGCGGCCAATAAAGGAGCGACAGAGAAGAAAGGACGTTCGGTGGGGTTAAATATAGTTCTGCCCATGGAACAAAAACCCAACCCCTATTCAAATATCAGGGTCGAGTTTAATTACTTTTTTGTCCGAAAAGTGATGTTTGTCAAGTATGCCATGGCATATATTATCATGCCGGGCGGGTTCGGGACCCTGGACGAGCTTTTTGAAGCCGTCACATTGATTCAGACCAAGCGGGTCAAGCCGCTTCCGGTTATTCTGTTCGGCTCGGAATACTGGAACGGACTGGTGGATTGGATTAAGGCCCGGCTGCTGGAGGCGAAAATGATTTCTCCTGCGGATTTAAATATTCTAAGGGTTACCGATGATCCGGAAGAGATTCTGACGATTGTGAAAAGTGTGGCGGCGCTTGTGGCATAGGATTATCATACCCTTCATAGATCGGCTTATTTAAATAGATGAATACGCTTCACCGGCTTTTTTTTCAAAATTCAAAAAGCATGGATACCATCGATTCCCAAAGCATCGATCTGGTGGTCACCTCACCGCCATATCCCATGATCGAAATGTGGGATGCGGTGTTTTTTGAAAATAATCCGGAAATTCAGTCGGCGCTTAAGGCATGTAACGGTGGCCGGGTATTTGAACTGATGCACCGGGAGCTCGATGCGGTATGGACGGAAGTGGTCCGGGTTTTAAAAACCGGCGGTTTCGCCTGTATC
>JAHECJ010000278.1 GCA_024641805.1 Desulfococcus sp. | reverse complement strand
CATGATGACCCAGTCCGGCCAAACTTCCGGCAGCACCCGGCATCCGAAAAACATGCCGGTGCCCAGAATCTCGCGTACGGTTGCAATGCTGGCCATGGCCAGGGCGAATCCCAGCGATTGCCCGATGGCGTCGGATGCGGCAACGAACACCGACTGCTTGGATGCGCAGACTTCACATCGGCAGATAATAATACAGTTGACGATAATCAGGGGGATATAGGGGCCCAGTTCCTTGCTCATCTGGTACATGTATGCGGCAAGGAAGCGGTCCACAATGGTCACGAAGGTCGCGATGGTCAGTGTGAAAATAACAATGCGCAAATAGGGCTTGAGCAGGCTGCGAATCAGGCTGATGATGACATTGGCGGACAGCAGCACAAACAGCACAGCGCCGGCCATGGTCATTGCCCCTTTCATGCTGTTGGTGACGGCCAGTGTGGAACATAGCCCCAGCAGTTGCCGGTAAACCGGGTTTTCCGGCAGGATGCCCTGCGTGAATCGTTCGAAGGCGGTTGGTTGATCTGCCATATTTCTATTTTTTCTCCGGTAGGTTGTCGGAAGGTTTAAGATGGTTTAAAACGGCGTTCGCCAGCGGCTGTTTCAGGTCGTCCAGGCTTTGATTGATAATGTTGCAAACGCTTTTGGATGAAATGGTCGCACCCGTAATGGCATTGATTTCATTCGGCGCGGCGGCTTTCGTTTTCACTGCCTTCAAATGCTTTCCGGTGGTCCTGTTAATAAACTGTTTCCGCCATACCGGCGTTACAATGTTGTTTCCAAGTCCCGGTGTTTCTTTCTGGTCAAGAATAAACAGTCCGGTAATGGTTTGTGCGTTTGCATCCAGCCCGATCAGCAGTTCGATTTTGTCCGCATACCCCTGACCGGACGCTTTGGCCACCCATCCGTCGGTTTTGCCGTTGGTTGTGGCTTTAAAGACGCTGTATATTTTCTTTTGATTTTGGGCGCCTGTTTCAATGAACTGCTGTTCAATATCCATTGACCGGTTTTCAGATGCCATGGCTTTGGCGCCGTCAACGCCGAAAATGAGTTCAGGCACTTTTTCAAGTGTTTCGTTTAATTTATTGGCTTCAATTTTCGGGGCAAGGTTCAGCTGGATGCCGGCCAGCGCCGCTCCGAAAAAAGATGCCAGCAGCAGAACCAGCCATGCCTGGAAAATATAAAGATCTTTTAAACGGTTTTTGCTGTCCGGCATTGATAGCTGTGATGTATTCATAGCGCATTGTCTCGCAAAAATTCAGAATTCACTATTGTTCTCCCATTACTTTCGGAATTGTCCACCGATTGATCAGCGGTGTCAGGGCGTTCATCAGGAGTACGGCAAACATGACCCCTTCGGGATATCCGCTGAACATCCGCAGGACCATAATAAAAAATCCAATGCCGATTCCGAAAATAAATTTGCCCTTTGCGGTCAATGGACTGGACACCGGGTCGGTGGCAATAAAAAAAGCGCCGAACAGCAGAGAGCCGGAAAAAAGGTGATGAAGCACTGTCCAGTCGGAAGCCGGGCCGGTGATGTCCGCTATTCCGCCCATGAACAAAACGATGGCAATAATCCCGGCCGGGATTTCCCAGGATGCGGTTCGCCGGAGGCAAAGGTAGGCACCTCCAATCAGGCAGGCCAGCGCGCTGATTTCACCCGGGCTGCCGTTGGTCAGTCCGAAAAATAAATCTTTCAGTGGGGTAATGATTCCCATCTGCTTGAATGCATTCAAGGGAGTTGCCTGGGTGATGGCGTCAATGCCGGTATGAAGGCTTTCATATCCGGAAGCGGCCATCACTCCGGCAAATGAAATCATGACAAACGCACGTCCCACCATTGCCGGATTAAAGAGATTCATGCCCAGCCCGCCGAAAATCACCTTACCGATGCCGATCGCGACCACTGATGCGATAACGCCTACGTACCAGGGGGCGGTTGCGGGAAGAGAGAGACCGAGTATTATGCCGGTGACAGCGGCGGAACAGTCCGATAATGTAAAAGACCGGTTTCGCATTTTGATGAAAATCGCTTCCGCCGCAAGACAACTCGCCAGGCAGATCAGCATCTGTTTGACAGCATAGAGCTGGAACATATACACCGACATGCCGACTACCGGCAGCAGTGCGATTAAAACATCGATCATCATGCGCCGGGTCGTAAACGATTCGTTGGATAAATGCGGCGAATGACCCACCTGAATAACAGGGGTTTCTCCGATCTCTTCCGGCAGGGTTTTGTTTGCAGGGTTTGTATCAGTCATGAAGATTCGGTTATCCGTTCAATACTTTTATTTGTTGGACTTGTTGGCCATTATCATCGCTTTGCACACACGAATGAGCTGCACCAGCGGGATACTTGCCGGACAGGCATATGCGCAGCAGCCGCATTCCATGCACCCCCTGATTTTATATTTTTCAGCCATATTTAAATTCCGGTGCCTGGCGGCAACCGCCAGCCGTGCGGGGACCAGATTCATCGGGCAGACATCCACGCATCGTCCGCATCGGACGCAGGTTGTTTCTTTTTCTTTTTTTGTATCTTCATGCGTCAGCACGGTGACTCCGCCGGTGCCCTTGGTCAGCGGCATGTCCAGATCGGAAAAAGAAAACCCCATCATCGGCCCGCCCGATAGAATCCTGGCAGCGTCTTTGGTCAGGCCGCCGCAGAAGTTTATCAGCTCGCGATATGAAATACCAAAAGGTGCCAGAATATTTTTCGGCTGAACAATACCGGCGCCGGTGACGCAAACCACGCGATGGGTCAGCGGCATTTTCCGGATGACCGCTCGGGCGACGGCCACCATGGTGGTGACGTTGGCAACGGCAACCCCGATATCCGCGGGAAGCCCTCCCAGGGGAACCACACGGTTTAAAACCGCCTTGATTAAATGTTTCTCACTTCCCTGGGGGTACTTGGTTTTTAAAACCGCAACCTTGACCGCGGTGCCGGCGGCCGCTTTTGTTATTTTTTCAATGGCATCGGCTTTGTTTTCTTCAATGCCGATGATGATATCCTTTACGTTGACGGCAAAACCTGCCAGCATCGCGCCGGTAATGACCGCATCCGGAATATCCCGCATCAACCGGTCGTCGGCTGTCAGGTAAGGTTCACATTCGCATCCGTTGACCAGCAAAGTACCCACCGGTTTTTTGCCGGCAGCTATTTTCACGTGGGTCGGAAAGGCTGCGCCGCCCAGTCCGACAATACCGGCTTCATTGATGGCCTGGGTGACTTCGTCAGGATCATAACCGACCACGCTTTTTGCCCATCGCCCGCCCATACATTCCCGGTGCATTTCCTCAACCGTGAACTGTCTGCCGGTCGCCTTGATATGAATGGCCTGCACATGCCGGCCGTTAGGCAGGGTAGTGACCGCCATTTTCTGGACAACGCCGAAAATGGGAGAGTGGAGTTTTGCGGAAACAAAGGCTTCATTGTCTCCGATCAGATCTCCATATGAAACTTCCTGTTTCGGAGTGACCAAAGGCTTGCACGGCGCCCCAATGTGCTGCTGAAGGGGGATGATCACTTCCGCGGGCGTGGGTATGGCTTCAATCGGGGCTTCTGCGGAAAAATCCTTCCGTTCCGGCGGGTGTATGCCCCGGTGAAACGTGCCGCTGCCCGTAAATTCTTCAAATTTTTTAGCCAAAAGAACTCCTTGAATCGGTTATCCATATCTTTCGTATTGGGATAAAGAGATTGAAAACGATTATCTCCGACAAAATTAAAGATGGATTATCCCTTTTTCTAACGAATGGTTACAGTCAAATTTGTTTGAATAAACCTATATATACGAATATAAATTTTAATTGTCTGCAACAATATTTTTAGTCCTGTTTAATAAGGCATAAAAAAGCTCAATATAATTTAACTTGTTATTCCATCAAGCATTATATGCGCCGGGTCAAATCTATTTAAAGGGCTGCCGGTTGTAAATATAAAACCGGAAATACCATACAGAGCTTCAAGAGAGCATAAAAAAGCCAAGGACCAATTCTCTGCCTTGACCTTTTACCCGCATTCTTTTATGAACAATTTACACAATATCACATTGTAGCACTAAAAATATTATTTTTAAAGAATCAAAAACGATTTTGATCCGTTACTGCGCATAAATTTTTATAACCAATAATTTTATATTTTCAAATCATTCATGGTTTTTTTTGAAAAGAAAGCAGGGGGTTGATAATGGACTGTTGAAATAAGCGTATCAAATTAAACTGTAATCGCAACTAATTCTAATCCTGACATCATAAAAAAAATTGGTCTCAAGTATTTTACTTAACCATATGAAAGATGTTTAAAGGTAGCAATGTTTCATGTTGTTTCAACATAGGAACTAACAATTTTATTCTTTCAAGTCCCCGCTTTTTTGAAAAAGAGGGATCTAAAACTTGAAATTAATAATAATCCATCTTATCGTGTGTGATTATAATTAATTCTGGATAGAAAATGTTCAAAAAAATGCAGTGTTTTCTTTGCATAAGATAATTTTTAGCGGAG
>JAHECJ010000277.1 GCA_024641805.1 Desulfococcus sp. | reverse complement strand
ATGGAGAAGCTGCTGTGGGAAATCCCCGGCGTGGAATATATCTACTCCACTTCAAGCCCGGGGATGTCCATGGCCATTGTGCGGTTCTACGTGGGGGAAAACGAAGAAAACGCCATTGTCCGGCTGCAGTCCAAGCTGATGGCGAATTATGACCGTATCCCTTTTACGGTCAGCCCTCCGCTGGTCAAACCGAGATATATTGACGATGTACCGATTCTGGCGCTGACATTCTGGAGTAAATCGGGCGATCCGTACACGCTCCGACGGGTGGCCGGAGAAATTGAGAATGTGATCAAACGGGAACCGGATGTTTCCATCACCTCCCTGATCGGCGGCCCGCGCCGCCAGTTGGAAGTCCGCATGGATCCGGCCCGTCTGGCCGCATACCATCTGGATGGGGCAGCGATCGAGCAGATGATCGGTGGCGCCAATGTGGAACTCCAGGCCGGCAGCTATCCCTCACCCGAAGGCCAGGTGTTGGTTGATGTCGGCGGTTTTTTAAAAACCGCTGAGGATGTCCGGCGGCTGGTGGTCGGTGTCTTTGACGGGCATCCGGTATATCTTGCGGATGTCGCCGACGTGGTGGACGGCCCGGAGGAACCCGATAATTATGTATTTTTCGGCACCGGTCCGGCCGCCGGCGAGATCGGAATCCATAATGATGATTCGAAAATGGGTGTTTATCCGGCGGTCACACTGACGGTGGCCAAGCGCAAAGGCACCAATGCAGTTACGATCGCCGAGCGGGTGCTCAATAGGGTCGAAGAAACGAAGGGGTCTCTGATTCCGGATGATATTCAGATGACCGTGACCCGCCATTACGGCGAAACCGCCAAGGAAAAATCCAACGAACTGCTCCTGCACATGGGAATTGCGGTGCTTTCAGTGACCCTGCTCATCTGGCTGACCCTCGGCCGCCGCGAATCCTGGATTGTGGCCCTGGCTATTCCGGTGACGCTGGCCTTGACGCTGACGGTTTTTTATCTGATGGGATACACACTGAATCGCATTACCCTGTTCGCGCTGATATTTTCCATTGGGATTCTGGTGGATGACGCCATTGTGGTGGTGGAAAATATTGTCCGGCATTTCCGGATGCCGGGCAACCGGGATCGTTCAAAAGCCGTTGTGACAGTGGAGGCGGTCAGTGAAGTCGGCAACCCCACCATTCTGGCCACCGGCACGGTGATCGCGGCAATCCTGCCCATGGCATTTGTCGGCGGCCTGATGGGACCCTACATGCGGCCCATTCCCGTGGGAGCTTCGGCCGCAATGATATTTTCCCTGATCGTCGCTTTTATTGTGACGCCATGGGCGTCGGTTCGTCTGCTGGGCCATGCGGCGCATTCGGAAACCGGCGGGCACATTGCTGAAGAGCGTGAAGACTGGTCCACCCGCATGTATCGGCGGGTCATGGACCCGCTCATCCATAAACCGGCACTCCGATGGGGCTTTTTAATTTCAGTGGTTGTCATGCTTCTGGCGGCCTGTGCCATGGTGGGCGTCGGCATGGTGCGCGTTAAAATGTTGCCGTTTGACAACAAGAGCGAATTCCAGGTGATCATCGACATGCCGGAGTCAGCCACTTTGGAAGACACCGCGGCTGCGACCAAGGCGATGGGCGATTATATTAAAACCGTCAATGAAGTGGTGGATTACCAGATTTACGTGGGAACGGCTTCCCCGTTTAATTTCAACGGCCTGGTCCGTCATTATTACCTCCGCAAGGGATCAAACATGGCGGATATTCAGGTTAATCTGGCGGGCAAGCACTTTCGAAAGCAGCAAAGCCATGAAATCGCCAAAAGGGTTCGGAATGCACTGAAGAAAATCGCGGATCATTACGGCGCCCGGATCAAGGTGGCGGAAGTTCCCCCGGGACCGCCGGTGCTTTCCACGCTGGTCGCTGAAATTTACGGTCCGGATTATGACCGACAGCGGAAACTGGCCGCGCAGATCATGGATATTTTTTCCGCAACCGATGGGGTTGTGGATGTGGACTGGTATATGGAATCCCCCCAACCGAGGTATTTTGTTGAAGTGGATCGGGAAAAAGCCGCGCTCAACGGCATACCGGCGGCCCGGATTGTAGAGGCTCTGAGCATGCAGCTCAGCGGAAAAAAAACCGGGCTCCTGCATCGTCCGCTCGAAAAGGAGGATTTAAACATTGTTCTGCGGCAGACGGTGGCTGAAAAATCGGATTTGCAGCGTCTGCTTTCTTTAAAAATTCCGGTGGCCGACGGCCGCCTGGTGCCCATGTCCGAGCTGGTTGACGTGCATGAAACAGATATTGACCGGAGCATTTATCATAAGAATCTGATGCCGGTGGTGTATGTGATCGGCGATGTGGCCGGCCAAAAGGAAAGCCCTGTCTATGCCATTCTGGAAATGTGGAAAAAGATTGACGCCATCACAATTCCGGAAGGGTACAAGATTGGTCAGTATACGGCATCACTCCCGGAAACCGACCAGAAGTTCGCCATGAAATGGGACGGGGAATGGCATATCACCTATGAGGTTTTTCGGGATCTGGGCCTTTCATTTGCCATTGTACTGGTGCTGATTTTTATCCTGGTGGTGGGATGGTTCCAGTCGTTTTCAACACCCATCGTGATTATGGCGGCCATTCCTTTTTCCCTGATCGGCATCCTGCCCGCGCACTGGGCGCTGAACGCTTTTTTCACGGCCACCTCCATGATCGGTTTTATCGCCGGTGCCGGGATCGTGGTTCGTAATTCCATCATTCTGGTGGACTTTATTGAATTACGGCTGTCTGAAGGAATGCCGCTGGATAAAGCCGTGGTTGATGCCGGCGCGGTCAGATTCCGGCCTATGATGCTGACGGCTGCGGCCGTGGTGGTCGGTGCGTCGGTGATCCTTTTTGATCCCATTTTTCAGGGGTTGGCCATTTCGTTGATGGCCGGAGAAGTGGCATCCTTGCTGTTTTCCCGGATGACGGTGCCGATTCTCTATTTTTTGGACAAACGGTGGGAACATGATCATCTTTCCGCGACAACGCCGGAAGAATAAAGATCCAATAAGGACAGGATTTGAAGAGATAAAAATGATAATTTTTCATATTATCATCGGGTTGGTATTGCTCATGTTAGGACGAAAGCTCTTCTGGGCGTTTGTCGCTTTCTCCGGTTTCATGGTGGGAATTCAGTTTTCCGAAATGCTGATGCCTTATTATTCTCAATGGATTCAAGTGGCTGTCGCACTTGGAGTCGGGATCGTCGGGGCATTGCTGGCCATCCTGGTTCAGAGAATCGCCTTTGTTCTGGCCGGGTTTTTAGCAGGTCTGTATATGGTATTCATGGCGACGCAATCATTCGGCTATAGTGGCATTTCTTTTCTTTTATTTCTCTTTGGTGGTGCTGCCGGGGCAATGGCAGGATACCTGTTCATAGACGATGCCATCATCGTATTTTCCGCCCTGATCGGGGCCGGTGTGATTGTCAGTGGGATTGCCGGGGCATGCTGGCTGGCTCCGGCTATACGCGTGGGTTTATTTTTAGTTTTGTCGATGATCGGCATATGGATCCAGATGCGGTCGATGGCCGGCATGGAGGAGAATAAACGAACACGTTGAATCATCAAGGCGCTTTTGCATTTTATCTTCCCACCGCAATCCTGTTTTGAGAAAGGAATAAATCCGTGAGTGTGAAAAAAAGCAATCAACATCCCTGTATTGCTTGCGGTAAAAATTTTATCACCAGAGACCTGATGTCGGGTGTTCTGGTGCGCGCCCCTGTGTCTGATCTGATTCGACAGGATTATCCGGGCTGGTCTCAGGATGCGTTTATTTGTCATAAAGATCTGAATAAATATCGGGCGGATTATGTGCATTCCCTGCTCGAATCCGAACGCGGCGAGCTGACATCCATAGAACAGGAAGTAGTCGAAAGCCTGCGCCAAAATGAATTGCTGTCCACCAACATTGACGTTGAATTGGACCAAAAACTGTCTTTTGGCGAAAACCTTGCCGATCACATCGCTGAATTCGGCGGCAGCTGGATGTTTCTGATCCTTTTTGGTATTTTTATCATGATTTGGATCGGTATCAATTCTGCGGTGATGTTCTGGAAGCCAGCTGACCCGTATCCGTTTATTCTATTGAATCTGATTCTTTCCTGTCTTGCCGCGATTCAGGCGCCGGTCATCATGATGAGCCAGAACCGACAGGAAGCCAAGGACCGACTGCGCGCCCAGCACGACTACAAGATCAATCTTAAAGCCGAACTGGAAGTCCGGCAGCTTCATGAAAAAATCGACCATCTCCTTAAGCATCAATGGGAAAAACTAGTGGAAATTCAGCAAATTCAGCTTGATTTGCTGACGGAATACGGGCGCAGGCAGTGAGTTTTTTTAAACTCAGGAGTTCTGCCATGACGGCGGATCATATCGGTAAAAAAATCATTGGCCCCGCACTGGGGATCCTGTTGTTTTCCGGTGCGTTGTGGGTGCTGTACCGGGAACTGCATGCGTATCATTTACACACGATAATTAA
>JAHECJ010000276.1 GCA_024641805.1 Desulfococcus sp. | reverse complement strand
ATCTTTCCAACCTGCGTTGGGATCTTTAAAGTTTCCCTGGTTGCTGGAACTCTGAGAGCCTGTCGTGGCTGGCGGTGCGCCCAGCGTCACTCCCGGCTGATTTGTGCCGGTGTTGCCGGTTCTGACGCCGCTGCCGGTCGTCAGATTTGTCGGCTCGACCCTGGGGCCGGGGTTACGGAATATCGGATGCTGCAGCTCCGGATTGGCATTCCAGGCTGTATGAATGTCATTGATGAGTTGCTGATTGGTTTTCCCTTCTGTTTTAATCCCTAGCCGATCGGCCTCTGCCTCGATTTTATCGCGACGCCACTGGGCCTGACGGTCAAGCTGATCATTGAGTCTGTCATAGGCTTCATTCATGTCACTAAAAAGCCAGTCGGTCCACCAGTTTCGGACCCGGTCCGTGTCGATCGTTTCATCTACCCCGACGGTAATTTTTTCGCCCGGGGCGATTTCGGTTTCTTTTTTCCCGGAAAATTTGACCCCCCAGGTGGTCATGGCAATAATCTCTTCGACTCCCCGGACGATCATCCATTCACTGCGGGGATTCCAATCCGGATCATACAGGTCATCAGCGGACCGACTCATATCCAGTCCGATGGTCTGTTCCACTTCGCCTTTTACGCCCGATGGGTTGTCAGGGGTCTCCGCCTTCTGGCCATAGGTGATTTTAACTTCCGGTTTCTCCCATGTCCCTTCAATGGCGAGCGTTCCGGATTGGGAAACAACCCCTCCCGGCATCTTTTTTTCAAATTTGATTTCTTTTATGCGGAGGGGCGCATTTGGATCGTAAGTGACCTCAATGGTGCCGGCATCTTTTTTTTCAATTTTCATTTTAACCGGAAGGTCGCTTTTCCCATCCCATGCCGCCAGATCCATCATATCATATTCCATCGTAACCTTGGCGGTCTCATCTGTTCCACCCAAGGTTACGCTATAGGTCATGCCTGCTGTGATCCCTGTCTGGTCCTTCACATCTTTTTGAAATTGTTTTATTTTTTCAATGGTATCTCTCTTATACTGCTGGATCTGGCTCTCCAGATCCGGAAGGCCGACCTGGAGGACCTGTTTCAGATCCATTTGAGGATTCGGGGAAAGGATGATATCCCCCCAGTCCGTCCCTGTTGCAGCATTTGCCAACGGACTTATCAGTAAAATAATCCAGAAGATGAACAAGCCTGCCATTGAAGACTTCCCGCATAATGGCCTCATGATGACCTCCTTTATGTTTTTAAACCTTGGCTGAAAATTAAAAAAAACCTGATGTCCGGTGTTTATTTATATTTTTACCTTTACAATCTTAAGCATCAGGAAAAGTCCCACCGTTTCCATTAAAGCAATCAGGGCAATCAGCATCCATCCGAGAACAGTGGTATACATCAGGCTGAAGACCTCATGATTCATCGCGTTTAGCATCAGTGCCAGCACCAGGGGGAGAAGGGTCAGTATCCAGGCCTGGGTTTCCCCTTCCGCGGTCATGGACTTGATTTTTAACTGAATGCGTCTTCTTTCCTGAATGGTCTGGGCCAGTGTATCAAACCGTTCGGGAAGGTTCCCGCCGGATTCCAGTAGAATCATTGTGGCATTCACCATGATTTTGGTGTCCGTACCGGGCATCCTTTCGGCCAGATGATTTAACGCATCTCCCAGACTGGACCCCAGACGGTGCTCGCTAAGTACCATTTCGAATTCCTGGCTGATTGGGGGGTTGGCTTCCCTGACAACCATCTCAATCGACTGGACAAGGCTCAGGCCGGCCCGCAATCCATTGGCAATCATGACCAAACCGTCGGCCAGCTGTTCTTCAAATTTTTTCCGGCGGCGATGCCTCAGAAAAACAATGATCAGGCGGGGCAGGTTGTATGCGCCCAATGCCAGGAGTACGGCAAGAAAAATTCTTGTTCCCAGCTGATCGGTCAGGTTATCGGACAGGTTGTAAAGCCGGCTGTCAGGGATTTTAAAATTTTCCGCCTCCCTGGCCCGGGTCTCTTCAAACGCTGCTTTTGTATAACGCTCCGTTATCGTATAAAGGACCGCCAAATTTTGATGCACTTTGCCATAATGCGGCAGGGCTTTTGCCGCCTTGAGCAGTTCACTCTCAGCCCGGGCAAAATTATTCATCCCAAGATAGGCCACCCCTAGTTCGTTGTAAACAAGCGGTGAATGAATATTGGTCACTTCTTCCAAAAGCAGTGCGGCCTGTTCATATTCGCCTTGCTGATTGAGCTTTATGGCCTGCGAAATTGTGTTTGTTTTATCTGCCTGGGAAATTTTGCCCGGCAGAAAGAAACCCACCAGCACACCTGAGATGGTGATCGATAAAACAACCCGGAAAATCAGTTTTACATTGATATTGTAGAACATGTCGGCCAGAGAAGCATTAATCCACTGGGTGTAGGTTGTCTGCCGGTCCCCTGAAATTATGCGCCCCCGAAGCAAAAAATAAATACCTGCCCAAAACAAAAGCAGAAGTGCCGGCAGTAAAATAAATTTTTGATCCATCACCTTTTATCCTGTTATTATGATCTTGCCGCACCGGATTTATCAATGATGCAGGCGGATCAGTTACTGGTCCAGAAGACCTCCCTCGGAATATGAAGGCCTCTTTCACTGAAACGTTCAATACAGCGCGGGACATAGCCGGTGGATGAGAACTCTCCAATGACCCGCTCTTTTTCTTCGCCGCGCTGGCGGTAAACGAAAATATCCCCCAGCGTAATGACTTCTCCTTGCATGCCGTCCACTTCTGCGACCTGTATGACTTTTCGGGAACCGTCCTTGAAACGGCTGATCTGCACAATCAGGTCGATGGCGCCCACAACCTGTTCCTTGATGGCTTTTATCGGCAGTTCCAGGCCCGCATACATTACCAGTGTTTCCAACCGGGACAGGGCTTCGCGGCAGGAATTGGCGTGAATGGTGGTCAGGGAACCGTCATGGCCGGTATTCATGGCCTGGAGCATATCCAGGGCTTCCGCGCCGCGGAATTCCCCAATGACGATCCGGTCCGGGCGCATTCGCAGGCTGTTTTTGACCAAATCCCGGATAAACACTTCTCCTTTACCCTCTATGTTCGGCGGCCGGCTTTCAAGGGTGACCACATGTGGCTGGCGAAGTTTGAGTTCGGCGGAATCTTCAATGGTTATGATGCGCTCATTTTCAGGAATAAAACTGGACAGAATATTCAGCAGGGTTGTTTTCCCGGAGCCGGTGCCGCCGGAAATCAAAATATTGAGTTTGGCCAGAACCGCTGTTTTCAGGAACTCGATGATCTGGGCATTCACCGCCCCGAACTTCAGCAGGTCATTAACGCCGATCTGGTCTTCGGGGAATTTCCGGATGGTCAGGCAGGCGCCTTTAACAGCCAGCGGCGGAATGATGGCATTGACCCGTGACCCGTCTTTCAGCCGGGCATCCACCATCGGGGTACTGGTGTCGACCTTTCGTCCTAAAGGCGCGGTGATTCGGGAGATGATATTGATCAGGTGCTGCTCGGAAAAAAATTTTTTATCAATCCGTGTCAGCCGCCCCTTTTTTTCAATAAATATTTCATTCCAGGCATTCACCATGATTTCAGAAATGTTGCGGTCCGCCAGAAGATCTTCCAGGGGGCCGAGGCCTAAGGCTTCCTGTAAAACTTCCTTTAAAATCTGGTTGCGGATCTGTCTGTCGGCAAGTGCGGGTTCGTTGTCGAGAATCTCGGATATTTTCTGTGAAACCGTGCTTTTCAATGCATCTGATTTTTTATTGTCCTGGCCGACCTCGGTATCCAGCTTTTTAAAATCAATGGATTCCAGAAGTTTTTCGTGAACAGACCGCTTCAATTCATCCAGGTCAACAGCCGGGTCCTTTGAAGGATGATCAGTCCTTTGATCACGTGGGAGCATGTTTCTTGTCTCCTGAACCATCAGATATACCATTTGGTCCAGAGCCTGGGTGATCGGGTGACGCGGAAATTTTTCCGGATAGCTCCCCTGGGTCAGGTTGGCCTCCGCTTCCGGGTCAAAGGGGATGATGGCTTCGGGCTTTTTCCCTAAATGCCGGGCCATGACGTCGATATTTGCGGTACTGGTTTTTTCCAGGCGATTGACAATGATTTTGATTCGTTCTTTGGGAAAATTACGGCTGCGGAGGAGCTGCAGATCGCTCTGTGTTTGCGTCAGGGATAACGCATCCGGTGTTACCGGCAGAAAAATCATGCCGCATTTGTCAAAAATGGATTCCACCACCGGGTCGAATTTGGTGCCGATATCGATAATAATATACCTGTAAACGGATTGGAGACAGGTCATCACCTGCCTGATACTTTGCGGGTTCAGCAGGCTCTCATCAAGCGTGCGAAATCCGTCGGACAGGTTCAGCACAAAGATGCCTGAACCGTGGGGGGTTGCATACCCCTTGAGCATATTGGCGTGCAGCTTGCCGGCCATGGGCAGCAGGCCGTCTATTCGTTTGATGTCTTTGAGTTTTAAAAAATATCCGATGTCATTGGAAAAAGGGCGCCCAAAATC
>JAHECJ010000275.1 GCA_024641805.1 Desulfococcus sp. | reverse complement strand
CCAGGGCGGTGCATAGGCGACCACCTTCTCAACAGCATCCACCGCCCCGGGAATTTTTACGAACGGTTTGACTGTTTTTTCCAGTTTGAACTGTTCCTGGGACAGGGGATGAATGACAAACGCAAATCGGGTCATCTGTTTGGGCTTGCCGGACGGATAGACGAGTCTCGGCCGAAGACCGGTTTTTGTGCTGCTCATCAGTTCCAACATCTCTTCGTCAGTGATCTGGTGCTGTTTTTTCCCTAAGGCTGCGATGACCAGCGCTTCCTGCACATTGACGCCCACAACCTGTTTCAGCAGTTTGGGGGTGGTGTCGATAATCACGTCAACCCCCTGATTTTTTAAAAATTCAATACGGTCATCATAGGCGGTCGTTGTGATAATGGTCTTGCCGGCCAGGTCCTCGGGGGTGCAGTCTCCCACATAATCATAAAAATTATGATAGGGAACCACAATAATGTGGGCTTTTTGCATGGCTTTTCGCAGAATATGCGTATTCCATTTTTGAATTGGAATCGCCGAAGATGTCAGCCGTTTGCTCGGAATCCATTTTAAAATATCATGGGCGCCTTTGGCATATAGTTCCAGGTCCTTAAATGAATGGATGAATTTGGAGATACCGTTTTCAATGATCGGGTCGGCGAAAGACAGGTTCTCTGTATATTCGGCCATCACCCGGGCCATTCGGTAGTGGGTCATTCCGGATAGAAACAGAACCCGGGCGTTGTTAAAATAACCGGTGTATTCAAACTGAAGTGATCGGATGGCCCATTCATATGCTACATTTATCAAATGATCACCAGTTGTTACAGGTGTTTTGAGCCGGGATCTTAATTTGGCGATTTTGACGGAATCATCCCGGACATAATTGAGCAGACTTGAGGCTATATTGATCAGGCGGTTATTCCTGTTGGGCGCAGGCAGTTTAACACTTCCCAGTCCAAAAGCATCGGTTTCCGCATCCAGTTGTATCAGCAGGTCCACGGCCTTGTCATAGTCACCATTGGTCCCGATTCGTTTGATCTTAAATTTCTCACCCAGAAAGGTTGTCTGAAATTCATAATTATTATTGCTCGAGCCAAGACTGATACTAATAACCTGCTTCATTATGCCCTCCTAAAAAGATGAATAGAGTCGCCGAATGCCGAAGAAAGGAATTGTTTAAGTCTGTTCTGAAGTTTCACAATCATAACTCATATCAAAATTTTCGAAACACTCAAGAATTTAATTTTAGCATATTAAACGAATAAAAGTGATTTTAATATGATATGGCAGGTCGCGAAATACAATACGAAAAAGTTTTATATTGTTTTTTAGGGACACACAATTTATTAATGCCGGATACCCATGGACAATTTGATTCCTGAACAGGCAATGATCAGGAACAATTTCAGGGGGAACAATTTTAATTCAGAGCCGGTTTCAAAACGCCAGGGTACTATCTTTGCTGCGTTGCAGGGTCTTTCTTCCCGGTATCATGCCATCGTGTATGTATCGCTTACGTTTGAAACTGCGCCTGACTTCACGCCATGGCATTTTCGAATTGATCTCAAAAGGAAATTTTAAATGCCGAATCTCAAAGTCGCTCTTGTAGAAGCCATCTCTAAAGCCACGCACGTCTATAGTCGGACCTATCTTCCGCGCGCCGGGGTCGCCACATTGGGCGCTGTCTTGAAAAACCTTGGATACTCTTGTGAGATATTCATCCATTTGCTGTCCGCCGAAGAAGAAACGCAATTGGAAAAATATGATGTGGTCGGTATCGGCTCATTATCCAGTACCATTGATGAAGCTTATCTGCTGGCGGATCGGCTGAGAAGTAAAAAAATAACAGTGGTCATGGGTGGTCCCCATGTGACGTTTATGCCGGAAGAAGCCCTGGCACATTGTGATTTTGCTGTGCTGGGTGAAGGGGAGCGCTCGTTGCCGGAACTCCTGTCAGCCATTGAAAACAAACGGTCGCTGGAAAGTGTGAAGGGGATTGTTTTTAAACGGCCTGACGGGAGTATTCACTATACCGGTCCGTCGGATTTTGTTGATTATAAATCCCTGCCGTCCCCGGATTTCACGCTTTCGCAGCATGTGACGTTTGAAAATATTCCGCCGATCATCACCACTTCGCGCGGATGTCCTCATGATTGTTCTTTCTGCAGTGTGACATCGGTGTTCGGGCGAAAGTATCGTTTTAAGGACAAGGAGCAGGTCATTTCTGAACTGCAGGCAGTAAAGCATCGGAGTGTCTGTTTTGGGGATGATAACTTTTGCGCCAATTCGGTGCGGACCAAAAAGCTGCTGCGTGCAATGATCGAAGCGGATGCCGTGCCCCTGAGATGGTCCGGCCAGATGTGCGTCGAAGCTGCTTCGGACAAAGAATTGCTCGGCCTGATGAAGGAAACCCGCTGCCGCATCGTTTATGTGGGAATTGAATCCGTTGATCCCGAGACATTAAAAAAATACGGCAAGGCCCACCAGGTAGACGCCATTAAGAGATGTGTGGACAATCTTCATGAACATGGCATCGGCATTCACGGGATGTTTGTGGTCGACAGTTGCGATAAACCTGAAGCGGCCAGAAATATTGTCGATTATGCAATCAAAACAGATATCGATACGATCCAGATTTTTTCAGTAACCCCGTTTCCGGGGACCCGATCATTTACGGAAAATAAAAAGAATATCATCCATCAGCAATGGCGAAAATATGACGGCATGCATGTGATTGTAAAACCGGAGAAATGCTCTGCCTATGACATGCAGATGGCCATCGTCGATCAGATGAACCGGTTTTACAGTATCAGGCGGGTACTCACCGCTTACCGGAAAAATAGGGGCTGGCGCTTAAAATACCGGCTGGGCGGGCACATTTTAATGCAGCGCTGGGTGAAGGAAAATAAAATTTATATCGAAAGTCTTCGATCGGGTTTTCAGGCCAAGGACACGGAGATCCTGGGAGAGCATGCCGCCGTGTATGCGCCACTCGGTGGGGCCACGAAATAATTATTTCCTGTATTCATCAAGTATGGAAAAGACCCACGGCCGGAAGGCGATCATCAGGCCCGTATTGTGGCTTTTTTCCTGAGGGAGTGCTTTATCGATTTCCGTCAATTCGATATATTCTTTAATGAATCGGCTGATTTTTTTCAGCATCACGGACTGGGAACCGTACGACAGCTTTCCGGTTTCAAAGCGCAGCCGTTCCTCCGGCTGATCAAAGGGTGCGTTTAAAAATTCCTTGATAATCAAATTTTCATACCGGGTCCGTATCGGACCGTCTTTTCGCCATTGAATGTTTTTTTGGGTCAGCAATCGGACTTTGTTTTCCGGGTGCAGTTCTATGAGTTTCAGGCGGTCGAGTTCCAGGAGAAACCGCAGGGATTCTTCTTCCGAAACCGCATAATCCTTGGTAATACTTTCCGCCGACCGGCCGCTTAACAGCAGGTAAAAAAAGACCAGTAATTTGGGTTTTTCAGCTAATGCGGTTTCCTGGTCAACCGTCAGCACACTGGGGCCGGCGTCAGCGTCCGCACTGATTTTCGCCAGATCATACAAACTTAAATCCAGTATATTGCAGATTTCTTCCAGACGTTTTAAGGAAAAGGTCTGTTCGGAAAACAGGCGTTTGATGCTCGCCTCACTCAGGTCCATTGCTTCGCCGAGCTGGCGGTAAGTAATCCCTTTGGCTTTGAGGCATTTTTTTAAGGTGATCAACAGTTGTGTTATCTGGCTCATATAGCACCCTCTGATTTTAAGGACCGCATCATTTTTTCTGAATTTTCATACTTTATTAGCATGAAATTTTTATATCAGCAATTTTTGAGTATTCCGTGAGGCAAACAGAAATATTATTATCCGGCCGGCGGGATTTTTATTTGTTCGGCGCAAAGAAGATTTTAAACTTTTAATATAAGTTACAGAATGATAGTTAATAGGGCGGTACCCGAATTTTACGATGCACTCTGCATATTCAGGACGGATTTTATATTCTCGCACAAGGAAAAAGCCGGATGAAAAAATTAGCGTTTCTTTTTCTATTCACTCTCCTTTTCAGCGGATCTTTTTCTGGGGCTTCCGTGATCTTAGAAATGACGGGCAGTGAGTTTGTATCTCTTTCCGGAGCAGATGCCCGGCTCATAAATGAGTATCGCCGGGGCATGATCGATATTATTGATTACATGAAGAGAAGACCGGACCTCTTTCAAGCTGAAAGCAGTGATGGGAAAATGTCTTTAAACCGTGAACAGCGTTTGTCGGCCTGGAATACCTGGCAGGCATTTCTGGATCACTTGCTGGCCATGGATTCTTTCGGGGACATTTATTCGGAATATTATAAAGAATCTGAGGGTGAGCGGAAAAAGACCGCGTTTCGGATTTCTTTTGCAGCATTCGTCGCTCAATACCGGTTTGCCATGGATTTCATCGATATTATTGAACAGAACCCGGATTTCCATGTGGTACTCAATGAAGCGGTACCGGAAATGGGGCTTCCGCCGGAAACGTATTCCCATCTGAAATTC
>JAHECJ010000274.1 GCA_024641805.1 Desulfococcus sp. | reverse complement strand
TAATTTTTGATAAGTACCATAATATGAAAACATTCAACTTAGAATGCTCAATGAGAACAATCTTTAAATTTATAAAATACACTAAATGCGAATATAGAGGTATCGGTATTAAGCTGAAAATTTTGTAGGGCTTTATCCTGGTTAATTGTAAGTTTTTATTTTGTAGCTTTGTAGGAAAAATCTTACAGCCTTCATGAATTAACCCTCGAAGGCAAAAACTTATTGGAATGATAAATTATACAAAGTCAAAATTAAATCATGGTATGATTTGTATAGGCATTCAATTTAAGACCCAACTCTACTGGAGATGCTTTTGATCCAGTCTTATCCCGGTTAACCGGATGGCCGCCGGCACAAGCAGAATCGATCCGATGGTCGTGTTGAACATTGTCAGGGAAATCAGGAGGCCGAACAGGATGATCGGTTGAAAATTTGATGTCAGCAGGACCAGAAATCCCCCGATGAGCGCCAGGGAAGTAAATATGATTGCCTTGCCGGAAACGAACATGGTTTTTTCGATGGTATCGGAGATGCTGATATCCTTGTTTTTAAAATGCCGGTAGGTATTTAGAAAGTGAATGGTATCATCCACACCGATTCCAATGGCGATGGAGGCGATGACCGATGTAACCATATCCAGGTCAATGCCGAACCATCCCATGATCCCGAAATTAACAATAATGGTAAAACTCATATCAATCAATGCCAAGGGGCCGGCGGTAAATTTTTTGAACAGAATAATGATGACAAGAGCGACAATGAACAATGAAAGAATCAGGCCTGTCATCTGTCCGGTCACGACATAATGGGCCAACTGCACCTCAATGGCCGGATAACCTGTGATTATAAAAGAATACGCTTTCGGCAGGGTCTGTCTGAGATGCTCTTGGACCTTATTCAGGATATACGTTACTTTCGTTGTGCCGATGCGGTCATCAGTCTTGTGGGAGAGCCGGGCCAGAATGTTGTTTTGCTGAAAACGGGCATTCACAAAAGGTTCAAACTCATCAAAACGGCCGTCGGAATCTTTGTCGTCACCGGAATAGATTTCAAGGTAGTCCTCTATATCCATCCGGGTGTCGGGAATTTTAAAGAAGTCTGGATCATCATTGTTCATGGCCATATGCATCCGTTTGATAAAATCGGGAAATGCATCGGTCCGACCGATATTCAGGTCCGCGTTCTGATCGGACACCAGCCACGTCCGTATATTCTCGACGGCGTTTAAGAAATCAGGTGATTTTACACCGTCAGGTATATTGGAATCAATGATCACGCTGAACCCCCACCCACCGCCGAATTTATCGCCGGCCGTCCGTACATTGATTTTGACCGGATCGTCATCCTTAAAATAATGCAGAATGTCGGTATCTACTTTTAGCCGTAGGGCGCCGGCAATGGATACCATAAGGATAATCCCGACCAGTAAGTAAACGATTTTATAATGAGCGACAGCCGCCCTGGCCGTGACGATAAGGAGTTTTTCAACGATTGTAATCTTTCGGAAATTCTTTTTGGTGATCAGAAATTTCGGTAATTTGTGAGGAAGAAGCGCCAGGGTACAGGGAATGAGTGTGACTGAAATAAAAACGGTAAACAGAACGCCCACTGCTGAAAATACCGCCCATTCCTGTATGGCGGATACATGGCTGGTGGCCAGGGAAATGAATGCGGCAAATGTGGTAAAACCGGCCAGGAAAACCGTAACGGAAATGTGCGTCATGGCGGTTTTGATGCCAAACCGTTTATCAGACGCTGCAATCAGATCAAAATCCGCGTAATACTGGTTCAGTACATGGATCGCATAAGAACTCCCCACGGATATCAGCAGCGGGGGGAGTGTAATACCGATGGACGTGATTTTATACCCCAGGTGTCCCATCAGCCCGACCGTCCAGATCTCCGCCATTCCAAGCGTGGTCAGGGGCAGAATAACTCCCCTGAAGGATTTGAAATTCAGATAGAAAATAATCGTGACCACCAGAATGATCAAAGGAACATTTTTAAGCAGATCCTCTTTAATGTAGTCATTAAAATTTTTTGCCACATACGGCACGCCGGAAATAAATATTTCCAGTTCCGGATAGGCACTCACAATATTCATGAGCGCGCATATGATCTCTTCCCGGGGAAGGGTTCCCGCAAACTTGATGAGCACCGCAAAATCGGTTATTTTGTCTGTCCGGGCATCTACGGCATAGAGGCGACACTTAAACGCCGGATTTTTGGTCAGCCGGTGCCTGAAAGCGTCTATTTCTTCTTTTGTGCGAGGAATAATTCGTTGTCCGTTTTCGTCCTTTTCAATCAGGTCGTAGGTCTCCAGCGCATCGTTTTCTCCACTGATATCCTTAGCGGATAAAGGCGAAAGGATGGTATCCACGATTTCGCTTTCTTTTAACTGGTAATCTGCCCGGAGAATTTTTTCAATTTTTTGAATTTCTTTCAGGCCCAGCGGTTCCGCAGTCTGCAGTTTTTCGGGAATCCTTCTTTTCAGAAAACGTAAAAAGGGTGCATCATCCTTAAAGCAAACCCGGATTACTTCAAATTTAACCGGGGGATGAACCGTTGCCGCATAGAATTTTTCCATCCGACGGTCTTCTTTTGTCCGGTCAAAATCTTTATATTCTTCAATGTCGACAAGAAGCTGATTGATTGTATTTAAGGCATCGGCGGACCACAAATTTTTATGGGCCACGGACATCTGCGCAAACCGGTCATTATCCCCATAAATTTTTTTGATTTTGGTGTATTCAATGTATTCCGAATCATGTTTCGGCATAAAGGATTCAATGGAACTGTCGAACTGAATTTTTAAAATCCCCATTGCCAGATAAATGGTGATGGCAATCAACCCTAAAATCGGTATCAGCGGTCTTTTTAAGATCAGGTTTAAATAAGCATTCATCATGCGTGCGACACCCCAAAGAACGAATGATAAATTGTTGATAAAGTGAAATTTTTTTCTTGCATTTTATTCGGCGCTATGGTTTCATCTATCAATGACTGACACATCAGTCATTGATAGATCCAATATTGCTTAACAATATACAAATTGAATCAAAAATCAATTATTTAAAATAAAAAGAAGACAGGTTGATGAGCAGGAGACGGTTAAAATAAGTGCGAAAAGGCGGCATTTTTTTTGCGCTGTGTATGACTGATACGTCAGTCATATACAGCGCTGCCACCGAATCCACTTAGTTTGCGCATTAGAACCGACTCCAGAGCAAGGTGCTGCAGCATCAAAGGTAACTATTTTTTCGATTGAAGTTTCAGCCGCAAAGACGGTTTTGATTTTTTAAAGACATGGACCCCATGATATTTCAAAGAGGTTTTTAATGGATCGATACATTCGTTTTGTTTTAAAAAGGCCGATATTTATTTTGGTCGTTTTTTCAGTAATCACGGTCATATTATCCTTCGGAATATTCAAGCTTCAATTTGACACGACCATCTCAACGTTCATGCCGCAAAACGATCCCGAATATAAATTCTACACCAAGGCCAAGGAAATTTACGGGGACTGTGATACCTTTGTGATTCTGTCTGTTACGCATAAGAATCTTATGGAATATAAGACCTTTAATAATATCAACAATCTGTTGATTGATATTGAAGAATTCATGGACTACAACCCGGAACGCGAAACCGGGCGAATCAATCAATTGAATCAATTGCTGTCTGAGCAATCCCTTACGGGCAATGGATTGCTCCTTGCCTTTAACCATGATCCGGCTTTTCAGCGGTTGATAGCCCGCAAGATAGATAAAATCGGAGGTGGTACCGGAATTTTAAGCAAAAGGGTCAAAGAAAAGTTAACCTCCGAAGTGGCGGCGGCAAACGAATTAAAAGCCCGTCAAATGATTGATGAAATCATATCACCGTTTACGATGAAGGATATCATCGGCGAAGACGATATGCTGGAAACCATCCGCCTGATTGACACCGATCAAAACGGACAACGCATTATTCCGAAAACCGATGCGGATTTTCAAACATTTATTCAAAAACTCCATCGCAACCCGCTGTTTGAAAAAGGTATATATGCCACGGACGCCCAAGGGAACATTACGGATTTGGGAATCATTATCCGGTTTCAGGATATTGCCGATTCCGATCCCATTGCCCGGGAAATTCTTCAGATTGTGGACAGTCATAAGGAACTGGACATTACCCCCCAGGGAGAGCCGATCATTTATATTTGGGTGAATAACTATATGCAGCAGGACCTGATCCGGCTGGTGCCGCTGGTCATGCTTGTTGCCATTATTATCTTTTTCCTCAATTTTAAATCAGTGAGAGGTGTGCTGCTTCCTTTTGTGACACTGTCCATGGCGACCGTATGGATACTCGGGTTAATGGGGATTCTTGGTTGTAAAATTACCACAGTCGGTATTTCCATACCTATTCTGATGATTGCGGTGGGCAGTTCGTATGGGATCCATATTCTGAACCAGTATTACGCGGATTATGATTTGATCACGATCGAGGGCAAGGCGAAAGGTCTTCAGGATGCCATGGCGCATATTTCGACGACCGTT
>JAHECJ010000273.1 GCA_024641805.1 Desulfococcus sp. | reverse complement strand
TGGTCGCGGCAGAACCTCGCAGTCAGTAGGAGTTCGCCGCTGGTATTGCAATGTGTCAGCACCGCATCACCGTCTTCAAACAGCGTGGCGGCGATGTTCGCCCGAAGAATGCGCATCGTTTTGATTCGGTCCAGAAATCCCAAGATTTGCCTCTCGATAGCATAACCAGGCTCCGCGATGTCCGTTTTCATCGCATCGCCGGTCCAGCCGCGGACCAAATCGGTATATCGGCTGAACCCGAATGTCGGTCGACTCGCGTTTAAAGTCTCACAGGCCGCGTCGATTTCTTCATTTAACGTTGCGGAAGAAGCCGCTTTCCGGGCGGTCAGTATCAGAGCATACATAACAGTTAACAGCTGTCCGAATGCCCGGGTTTGCATGGCCCGGATCGCCGTAGCCGCATCCTGGTAATCCTTGATTCTGATATAGGTGACCGTGTCGGGCAGCCTGGATTCATCCAGCAGCAAAAAATGATCGTTAAAGAGCTCGCCCGGCCAGGCCAGCAAAGGAAAATCCATGCTATTTCTGCGACTCAAGAATCCGAACCGTTTCCATGGCAACCTTAATGGAACGGGATTCTGCTTTATAATATCGAGGGCTCACAAAGCCCAGTTCACCGGTAATGAGGTTGTCGCTGACCGCCAGAATGGCTCCAGCCCTGACGCCTTTAAGCAGGGCCACCGTCAGCATGGCGGAGCTGATCATGTCAATGCCAATGGCTTTGAGCGCGCACATCTCCTCGATCATCGTTTTGGTTTCACGCAGCAGGGCATCGGTGGTCCAGACCGAACCCAGATGATACGAATATCCCAGGTTCTCACAGGCTTCCATCAACGCACGGGTTACGACCATATCGGCAACCGTGGAAAAAGATTCCGGCACGTAATACCGGGAAACCCCGTCACCTCGTATACAGCCGGTAACGATGATCAAATCGCCGATATTGATATCTTCCCGCATTGCCCCGCAAGAACCTACGCGGATGATGTATTGGGTTCCACCTTCAGCGAGAATTTCACTGATAATGGCTGCCGGGGGGGCGTACATACCTGAATTGGACACAGTCACGAGCGTATCCCCGAGTTCTCCTGTGTACATGTCGAAACCGGCAAAGGAAAAGTCCTTGACCGGGTCTGCCAAATTTTTGCATATCGCATCAACCCGTTCGATGGGACCGGGTACAATCGCATATTTCCCTAACGTACCGGGCTCCAGCTGGACCATTTTCAACAAGTCCCCCGCATCCATATGCACATTCTTCGTCATGATCATCTCCTGCTGTCGTTTATTAATACCGGCGTGCAGTGACCACAAGCACGATGTCGGAAAACATTCGTTCTATAATTATATTTTTATATTACGAAATAGACCCAGGCGCTTCAATATAAATTTTCAATAATTATAGAAGAATATATTAAATCACCACTCGCTTGCTGCGGATTAGGATATTGCGAATTCCCCCGGTAGCCTCATCTTAAATTCGATAGTTTTCGGCTTTCAAATTTATTGGCCTTTTGGGGTGGACGATGGGGGTATCAGAAAATCTGTCGGAGCCTGGAGAGAATTATTAAATGGAATTTGTTATAAAAGAGAACGATCCACCTGAAAATTTCCCCCTTCTCATGCGTCATTCTGAGAAGGGGGAAAGCGCCAATCAGGAGCTACATCGTATTCCGGTAGCTCATAAAACGGTTTTTTACCTCTGCCATCTGGGCGGCATCCGGATAATTTTTTATCAACTGATCGCATTTTTCAAGACGGGAGGAGAGGGGAGGGTGTGTGGAAAACCATGAGCCTTTGCTGGTAGCGGTCGCCTGCTTCTGCTGGAGCATTGTCAGCACCCGGATCAGTCCGTTGGGGTCATAGCCGGTACGGTAGGCCAGGTCCATGCCGGATTGATCCGCTTCATATTCCATGCCCTGATCCAGTCCCTTGTCAAACAATACAGTTTGAAGATTGCCGACCATGTCCCGGAATTGTTTTCCATCGTCCCCTTTCATGTTGAGGGTGCCGATTTTGGCGGCACCCTCAAAAAACTTGGCACGGCGGACAGAACTTAAAGCATGTTTATGCGCAACGTGAGCGATTTCATGGGCAAGAACGCACGCCAGTTCAGCTTCATCATTCATCCCTTTTACCAGAGAACTGCTGATAAAAACAATGCCGCCGGGACAGGAGAATGCGTTATAGATGGGCGTGTCCACGACCACAAAAAAATAGGGGATCTCCGGGCGAATGGAATTTTTGGCCAGTGCATTGCCCAGCGTATCGACATATGCCTGGAGTTTTTCGTTTTTTACCGGAAGACCGTAGCGCTGAAATCCTTCAAGGGCCAGTGTCTCGCCAATGGTAAATTCTGATTTGTAATCAATGCCTTCGGCGCTCTGGACAATTCCGGTCAGACCGTCAAGTGCCTGCTTGGCTTTCTGAAAATCGCTGTTTTTGCCTTCCGGATCAATGACCTTGAACAGATCAAACGCGTATGCCGGACACGCAAGGAGCAAGGCAAAAGGGCCGGCCAGTTTTAAAAAATTGCGGCGGCCGGTATAGGAAATTTTTTTAGTCATATTTTTTGAACGATTCATGATAACCTCTTATTATCTGATGTTAATCCGCATATTCGCCGATTTTGCCTTCTTTTAAAAACTGATCAATCTCCTTTTCATTGACTTTCCGTGATATCACGGAATCAAGCGCATCCTGGCTTTGCTTGGGAGTACCGGCGGCCTGTGCATATTCTTTGGCTTCCGGCGACAGTCCCCTGATGCTTCGTGAAGAATCAGCCGCATCCGCGTTGATATCACTGCCGGAAAGACCGCCGAGCATTCCGCCGACTCCAGCGGAGTCGTCACCGCTTTCTTCAATGTCCGGCTGTTCTTCGGAAACTTTGCCCCGATAAATCCAGCCGGTCTGGCTCGTCTGCGTGGTGACCTGGTACCATCTGCCTTCTGTGGTAACCAGCGTCACGGGAGTTCCGCGCTTCAGCTCGACAATGGTGTCCGACGAACTGGAACTCTCGGTTTTTAATTCGGCATTGTCAGCAGTGACATACAATGTCGTGGCGGCGAAGCCGAAGGACAGGAGAAAAAAGAATAGAAAAGCCATCACAGAAGAAAAAATTAACGGTCGTTTCATTTTGACACCTCGATTAAAAAGTTCGTGTCTGGTAAATTTATCATTGGATAACGTTTTTTTCAAAAAATATACGATTGCCGAGGTTGCCGCGGGTTCAGGGAAGATGCGGCAAGATCGGCAACTTCGAATGACAAATTAATAGTAATCACCCACTAAGGTAAACGCCCCCCAATATCCGGGATGCGGGTATCGCGATTTTACATGGAGCGCTGCCTGCTGCAGACAGTCCGCCTTGTTCTGGTTCATGTACAGGCGATAGAAAGTTTTGATCATGACGGCCGTGGAGACATCGCTGACACGCCAGAGACTGGATATGACCGTATGCGTTCCGGCAAAAAAGAACGACCGGTTGAGCCCGACCACATCATCGCCGGCGCTTATTTTCCCCAGCCCGGTCTGGCAGGCGCTCAAAAAAACCATGTCCGCGTTGATTTTCAGCCCGAAAATTTCACCTGCTTCTAAATTGCCATCGAAATCGGAATTTGTAAAGTTTTTATCCGTGGTTCCGGCAAGTTTAATCGCCGACAGCAGGGGATTGACAGGGTCGAATTCGCCGTGAGAAGCGATATGGATTATGTCAAAGTCGGATATGTGGTTTACCACCCAGTTTTTGGTCGCGTTTTCCCGGGTCAAAATAGTGATTTTCGGGAAATTCCATTTGATGGATTCCACTTCCTTTTCGGCAAACGGCAGATCCAGAATCGGATCGCCCAGGTCCGGATTGCCCACCGCAAGAACGTTGGGGCTTCGGTAGGGACGCTCTGTCCGGCGGCTTAACGTGTATTGCAGGACAGCGGCGCTGGGGACATAAAAAAGGGAATATTGATCCAAAAGGAATGATTTTTCATTGTACAGGGTGGCAAAAGAAAGATAATGCAGCGACCCGTGCGGGCTGATACCCAGCGTCCGCACCCCTTCCAGATACGGCGCCAAAGGTGCAAACAACTCCGCGTATAACCGTGAGGCATGCTTTTCATAGGGCTCAAGATTCTGGATGATCCGCCGGTACTCCAGAATCTGTTTTTCCAGCTCTGTCCGGTCCGCGGGAATCCGGACCAGTTGCAGCCGTTTTTCAGGGGTGGCCGCATCCGATCGCAAAATCCAGCAGAAAACTTCCTTTTCCAGAAGATAATAGGACAACAGGGCGGTTCCCGGTTCCATATATGTGAGCAGTTTATCCGTGTCCACCTCGGGGATGGAAACCATGGATGCAAGCTGAGGGTTCTGCAGCTGCATGTCAATGATCACGTTTTGAAGATCATGCTGAAGATTCTTGATGGATTTTTCATAGAGGTCACGTTCAGACGAATCCGTGGACATCCCCAATAATAACCCGGTGGATTCAATTTCCGACTTGATGATCTCCTGTTTTTTGAACAGTTGCTGATCCGCTTCGTTTGGAAAGCTAATCTG
>JAHECJ010000272.1 GCA_024641805.1 Desulfococcus sp. | reverse complement strand
GATCTCAAAGAAGGCCAAACAGCGTTTGTGGAAAAAAGGGTTCCATTTTTTACCGGAAAATAGTGCCGAAAATCCTCAAAAAAAATCGGATCCGAGTTAAAGCAACATTTGCGGGTCATCAGGTTCGCCTGAATTGAATGAAATCGGGTTTGGGGTCATCCAATTCTTTGAATTCTAACTTCCATCTTTTATTTTCTGGCGCCTTGAAGTGTCTTGCTGTTATATCCCCATCCCTTGCACGACGGGACATCGATGAGAATGAATTCTGAATTTTCAACAGCCTTAATGACCAGCGGCGCGTTAAGATCCATCCGCGCCTGTTCTTTTGAAAAGACTTCACTGTTGTTGACGGTCAATCTGCCTGCTGTCAGGTAAAGGAAAAGTCTCCGGCCGGATGTGTCGGCCAGAGAGACTTCTTTTCTTTTTTCAAGGTTGCAGCGGTAGATGGTCGCATCCGTATGAAAGGTAACCGTTTCCGGGATGTCCTGACCGGAAGCAACTGGCAGGAGTCTGTTTTTCCATTGAGAAGAATCATATGTTTTCTGATCATAGGAGGGGGAAAGTTCAGGGGTGTCCGGAAAAATCCAGATCTGATAGAAGTGAACCGGTTGTGCCGCCAGATTGAATTCCGAGTGGGTCAGACCGGTTCCTGCGGACATGCGTTGAACATCTCCGGCCTTGATCACCGCATTGTTCCCCATGCTGTCCTTATGTGTCATTTCTCCATCCAGCACAATGGTGACGATTTCCATTTCTTCATGCGGATGGGTGGGAAATCCGGTGCCCGGATCGACTACGTCATCGTTGAATACCCGCAGGGCGCCGAACTGGATGTTGTGCGGATCAAAATAGCTGGAGAAGGAAAAAAGCCAGTAGGTTTTCAGCCAGCCGAAGTCTGAAAAATGACGGCTGTCTGCTTTTATGATATCGATCATTGGGTCCACCATTTGCTGATTTGCTATTAAATGGAAAATCAGAGTCCGCCGGCAAAGTATAAAGGATCACCATTCTTATGGAACTGGCAAGGCGCGCAAAGCCTGAGTAATGATATGTCCTTTTTGTACTTTGAAGCAACAAAGGATGCGGCGCAACCCAAAATAAAAAAAGAAGTTGGGCTTTTTACGAAGCCGTTCAACTTCATCCCCAATCGCTTCGGTAACCTGTACCACCTTTGGGCCATGAAAAATCGACGGCACCGGCATCGCAGACATACCAGCAGGACGCGCACTCCATGCAGGTGGCAAGCGTTTTGATTTGCGCTTTTTGATCGACAATCTCCCAGCAGTCTCCTAAGCATACTTTCATGCAGTTCCCGCATCCCGTGCATTTAGATGAGTTGACGCGAATAAAGTCCCCTGTTCCGTCAATCCACTCAACACCTGGAAAATCGTCATGGGTTTTTATCATGTTAATCCTTTTTTAAATTGATGCTTCCTTTTTGTGAAATGATACTTTGCCCAGGGGTTACTTCAAAAAGGGAAGGGTCGGCGCGATCAACAAACCGAACCACTTTGTCTGAAAGCCAGTTGCCAAGGGGTGAAAGCGGTACTCTTAAAATTTTATAAACCGGCCGCATAACGGGCAGCAGAATTTTCATTGCCGGGTTTGCAATAATTGACAGATAGAAAGCCGGAATCGCAAGGAGCTTGATGATAGGCGCTAATATCTTGAGAATCAGATCCTGGCCGCCAACCAGAATTTTAAAAACCGCTTCACCTGTTTTCGGTCTTCCCGGGTCAATGATCCGGTTGCGGCTTTCCGTGTAATCATAGGATTCATGCAGCCAGTTCTGGTAATACCGGAAATACATTTTGATCCATTTCGTGACAATCGCCGGGTCTTTTTTGATGAAACGAAACGTCATTTTTAATATGGGCGTCAGGGAATGGGTCAGCTGCCCCATCCCCCAGGCGTAATGAACGTATTTCTTAAGAAGTCGTTTATCATGTTTTTCCTGTGCGTATCTCAGGTTGTATCGATTTCTTGAGGAAATGGACCACTGGATGATTGGATGGTCTTTGATGCGGTCATCATATTTTTTTAAGAAATCCTTCCGCGTATTGCCCGCCCGGATTGCTTCGATGGCAACATCGGCAGCGATATCCGCCGAAAACCATGCTGCCGGGACACCGTCGCAAAGCTCCGTGCTTTCCAGGCCGGCCGCATCTCCAATCAGGATGATTCCGTCATCGTGATTGGACATCTTCTTCAATTCGGGATCAAGCCCGACATATATCTCAAACCCTTCCCACATTCGGGCACGGACATGGCATCTTGGCGCAATTTCTTCTTTCCACAAGGGGAGCTTGGTGGTGATATTGTCATGGTATTCCTGGAACCGTTTTTTCAGGTTGGGTACTTTATTGCCGTCAAGACGCAGGCAATGGTCCTGCATGAAATGAACACTGTTCCTGTATGGCCATACCATCAGTCCATTACCGTGGCCCAGCGGCGGCGCAATTTTTTGTTCGTCCCAGCCCCAGCAGAATCGCAGGGAATATCCCAGGATCCGGTCAAGATCCTTTTTGTCCATCACATAATCATAGGTATCTGCCAGGGATATCGCTTCCGGCGGATATTTTTTCCGGATACCGGCCTTCACCGCTAAAATTCCCTGAGAGCCTTCCGCGTCGATGACTATTTTTGAACGAATCCGTGATCCATCCTCAAGAACAACACCCGACACCATGCCATTATCCTTTATAATATCGACAACGGTGGTGGATGTTCGAAGTTCTGAACCGGCATCAACCGCTTTTCTGGCCTGCCATTCGCAAAACGGTTTGCAGTAGGTATTATAACCGAATGTGACTACAGGAGAGAAGGGTCGGGGGACGCGAAGCGTATCATCGATGTCCATATCCCCGGCATCGATGTCGTAAATGATATAATTGATGATGCCGTCGGTTGGGCGTTCAAAGGGCGGGTTCCCGTCCCTGATGAAATCAGGGCCGAACAGAAAGCCATAAATGGGAATGGTGAGACCGGAAATGACCTTGTCTCCCACATTTTCCGAGCGTTCGATCATCAGCGTTTTCAGGCCGGCATCCGCGCATTTTTTCGCGGCCGCCGATCCGCCGAACCCGGCGCCGATGACAACGACATCATAGAAATCTTCCATAATCCGGCTCTCACCTATAAATTTATTAAAATTAAATGTTCATCGAATTTCAGCTTAGTTCAAAGTTCGTTTCAGCGTTGTTTCAGCTTCTGCCGCGAGCCGGGCGAACAACTCCTTAAGTGTCGGGATGTCATGCGCCAGGCCGATGCCCTGGCCGCAGGAAAGAATCCCCTTGCCCACAATGCCTTCGTAATACATTTCCTTAGCGTTTTCGCCTTTGATGACGTCGTACAGTTCCATAAAATCGGCTTTTTTATTTTCCAACTCCACGCATTTATTGGCTGCATCATTGTTCAACACCCGGTGGGTGGCGTTTAACGATCGCATAACCAGCATGGTGTCCAACTCGGTAGCATTGAGCAGGGCGGTTTTAATGTTGTCATGGATGGGGGATTCTTTTGTTACGAGCAGGCGGGTGCCCATGATGACGGCTTCCGCGCCCAGAGATAAGACAGCAGCAACGCCCCGGCCGTCGGATATGCCGCCGCCGCCGATCACCGGGACGTTTACCGCATCGACCACCACCGGCACCAGCACCATGGTCCCGATATCTAGTCTGCCGGTGGCACCGCCGTTTTCATACCCCACCACCGTCACGACATCCGCGCCCATGGCTTCGACTTTTTTGGCATACCGCACCCCAACACATTTATGGACCCAGGTCATTCCCAAGTCCTTGAAACGCGCCACAAGTTCATCCGGCGCATGATGGCCGGATGTTTCAACAATTTTGAGACCGTTGTCCGCCATCACATCAATATAATCGTTATTGTCGATCTGGGTCATGGCTGGAAATAAATTGATGTTGACGCTGTAGGGTTTATTCGTCAACGATTTCATTTTTTCAATGGCTTCGGCAAATGATTCCTTTGATTTGTAGTTTGCTGACGCCATGACACCCAGGCCGCCGGCTTCACTCATGGCAGCTACAAATTCAGCAGTTGATATCCACATCATTGCCCCGCCGACAATCGGGTATTTAATTCCGAACAGATCCGTTATCTTTGTTTTCAACATGTTTGCCTCCCGGAGATTCGATTGATTGATGTATAATGAGATTCAGATTGCCTGAAATCATAAAAAACTAAATTCATTAAGAAATCTGGCAGAAATTTTCGGGGGTGTCAAGCAATTGGAAGCGATTGGGTGGATATATCGTATACACTAATCTCTTCATTTATTCCTTTTTAATTGTTTAAATGGTAAAATCTTCAATCAATGGATTTAGTAAAAAAATCAGAAGAGATGTCTGTATTTTTCGATTAATTTTAAGTGGAAAAGATTAAATTGCATTTATTCGTTTTTTTGATTTGGAGGCTTAACAATGGACGAACTTACCCAATTGCAAAAAGTAGTCAGTATCATCATTGACTTTTGTGTGCGCTACAGTTTTCAGATCGTCGGGGCCCTTATCATTTTAGGAATCGGG
>JAHECJ010000271.1 GCA_024641805.1 Desulfococcus sp. | reverse complement strand
GTCTCCTACCAGAATAATGGAGAGCGCCTTTGAATGATAACAGGACCGGGCTTGGGACATGACGATATCGCTGGTTACCGGGTTGATATCCTGGGCTTCGTCGAGGAGGATGCAATCAAATTTCAGTCGATGTTTTTTTAGTTGATAAAGCTTGAGATAACCGTCGTGGAGCATGCCTATCCGTTCGTCGGATGCATCGCACATCAGACGGCCCAGCCGGTTTGCCAGTTGAATGAAATCCGGCAGGGGAACTTTTTGCTGTTCATAAAAGATTTTAGCCTGAAAGGGGGTATGGAATTTCGCGACTTTCGGTGCGGAAGAAATCAGATAATTATATAGGGTGTCGATGGCAAATTTGGCGTCTTCAAATTTTTCCAGTTGAAGCACTTCCATGACGGTGTTCGCCTTGAATCCTGAAACCAGCCGATGCTTATGACGGTACCCGATGGCCCGGTAGGCAAGGGAATGGGATGTTCTGGCAACAACGTTATGGGGAAATTTCCCCGCTGCTTCCATTTGAACACTTTTATTAAACGCGACATACAAAAACCGCATCTCCGGTCTTGCCCGGGTATACTCGACAAGCGTCGACGTTTTACCTGTTCCGGCAAAGGCGATTACCTTCAGGCTTTCGCCAGGATTCAGGTCACATTCCACGATTTTTTTTTGCTCGTCGGTCAGGCGTATCATTACAATGGGAGAAAAGCTGTTTTTATGGTTTAGCGGGATTTGAATGTATATCAGATCGCATCGGGAAAAAGTTCACGGAACCTTTCAGGCAAAGGTGCTATTTTTGAGGTTGCGGTATTGATGAACACAAACCCTGTCTTGGCCAGTACAATCAGATCGCCAGTGGCCGGCCGGGTGACCCGAAAAATTATATCTCCCCCATATTTATTAAAATCCATCACCCCGACGTCAAACTGCAATATATTGCGGCCCCAGGCGGATTTTTTGTAGGTGGCCATCAAGTCGGTGATCAGGAGATTCAGTCCCTGATCGCGCCAGTCTTCAATCTCAAAATGGTGCAAAAAACGTGACCTTGCCTCGGATAACAAGGCGATCATCTGATCATTGCCGACATGCGACCCGACATTCAAATCCGTGAAACGAACCGTCAGTGCAGTGGTAAAGTAAAATTGTTCAGGTAAATTTAATTCAACGCGTGCCATGAGAACTCCATAAATTAAATGAAATCAGAATAGGATAAAAAACTGGATATAATCGAAGGACTGCCGGCTGTCAAATGCTACCTTCAAAAAGCCGTATGTGACCAAGAGACTGACGAATCGACATGGCTTATTTTTGCAGGTGGATGCGCATACGAAAGGCCGTCAAATAACGGAAATTACGGCCGGGCCATGGAATCCTGAGAACTATTTTTCCGAATCCTTTGCCGTCACCCCTTGCAGGTAGGTGGATGGCGGTGTCTTCAAAACCTTGTACCAGGAACCATACATGGGATTTGGAATGATAAACCATTTGGTTCCCCAGTTGGCATGATACGTCTCGGCAATTTCCCTCCGTTTTCCCGGCGCGATGTCGTTTTGAACACCTGGAATGAAATCTCCCAGATCATCCCCGAATAACATGAGTATCCGGTATTTTTCAGCGATATATGCGCGACGGCCCTGTTTTTCAGAAACCCAATCCGCATATTCATTTTTTAATAACACATTGCTTCCTTTAATCCCAGAAATTCCCAGTGCGTTTAAATTTTCAATCGTATCTTTTTCCTGGGGGCACGGCGATGCGCTGCCGGATCTTTTACGGCATTCTCGGTTGGTGATAAAAAAAACCTCAACGCCTTGATTCTGGAGATAATTGATAAACTCAACCGCGCCGGCGATACTTCCTGCCTGTCTCATCCCCACCCACTGATCCCATGAGGAGAGTTGAAAGCCGGAACCTTCTTTCACGAGTTGGGCCTGGTATGCTGAATTGTCCAAAACGGTTTCATCCAGATCGAATATCACTGCCGGCGGGAGATCGGAAAAATCGTTGGTCTGTTCAAGTGCACCGGTCCAACGGCTATCGGCAATGGCCGCATCGATGTTCATTAAGGCACTGTTATATGCTTGGTGGCAATTTGCCGGGTATTCGGCGGCCGTCTGAACCCATAGAACACTGTTTAAATTATGATCCGTCCTTGCCGTACATGATGCTGTCAGCAGCAAAACAGCCAGATAAATACACCGTTTCATGTTAATCCCTTATTTTTAAATTACTGATTGTCAAATCGGAAACGATCGGTTCTGGTGAATCTCAGTTCGTGATTACGATATCGTTTTTTTCTTACAATTTAAAGTCTAATTCAATTAAGTTCATGCCGGCTTCCTTTCATATTGACACTGACGCCCGTGATTGTCATAAAAAGTAAACCCCATGCAGAAAGAGAAGCCGCGTGAAAATAAAATATTTCATTATTATTGCGATCTGTATTCCCCTGGCCGTAATTTCAGCACTTATTATCGATAACTGGAATAGACACCTTATTTATTTGTCCAGCGGAGATATTATCGAGGCGGACAAAGCCTGGGTTGTTTTTAATGAGGTGTATTATGAAAAAGGGGAGGGGACGCTTTTTACCGTTAAAACAAACGCCGTTGATGAAGTCGTCAGCGCCAATATATCAAGCCTTCATGATTGGGGAATCATTCTTTCCCATGCGTTTGATTCCAGAGAGGGAATCTTTGGAATCCTGATGAACAAAAACAACTGGTTCGTTTGCCTGGCGATTTTTATCGGATTGGGTGCAATCGTGGGGATGCGTTTTATTTCATCTAAGAAATCACGCATCAAAGACAAGGACGAAGATGAAGAATTAATAACAATTCCCATTTCCGCTCAGGCATCTGATTCGGAAAAGATCGTTCTTTTTTTCTTAAATATCTATTTGCGGCAACTGAAGGCGAAACGAACAGACCGATATCACTATCGGCAGACGGATATCACGGGACCCCTGAAGACGACGGTTTATGAGTTTCGTGTCAATATTGACGGTCAATGGCAGTCCCGAAGAATGTCATTGGGCCGTATCGGCGAAGACAGCGGCGCCAGGAGCAAGTGCTTTTATGTGATTTATGATGACCATTTTGTTGTCAAAATTCCCCCTGAACCTCTTACGGATATCAATGTATACATTCAAAGCATCCAGTCCGACAGGCAAATCGCGGACCGGCTTGCCCCCCGTGAGTGCCTGGTTCCGAAAGTTTCAATTGTTTTAAAGCGGATACCCTCTTTTGTAAAACTCATTGGAGAAACCGCCAGCGATAATGAACAAAAATGTATTGACGGGTTAAACGAACGCCCGGGATTTAAAAATTTTTTAAACATCGGTGGTAAGTTGGCATTTTTTATGGATCTTTCAAAATATTTCTTTCTGGGGAATATTTTAAAAGAGTGTCATGATGCGGAGGATGAAATTTCAAAAGAAATTCATCAGCACCAGGACCTGATATTTGCCCCGCATGCCTTTGCGGACAGGTATGGCGCGGATTCCACTGATCTAAGCTTCAAACTGCAGAATGTTTGTGAAAGTTTTGAAAAACAGTTTAGTGCGCCGGCTATTGCGTCTTTGCAGAAAAAAGAATGGTTTGCCGGTGTTTTTTTGAGAGATCACGATTCAAGCATTTCAAGTAAAATACCCGGCAATGCGTTGGCGATTCTCAATGTATTAAAGAATGAACGCAAGGAAGTTTCAGAAGAATATAAAACGCTTTTACGAAAATATGCACAGGAGAAAATTTTCAAACAGAATATTTCAAAAATACAGAGCATCTGTTCCCAACTGGTGGAATTGATGTCCTGGCTGTTTTCTAAAAATGTTGCCATTCGGGACCTGAAACCGGACAATCTGCTGGTAGCCGGAGATCCTTCAAAATATCCCCATTTTTTAAACAGTTCCGACGGTTTTGAAATCGGTCTGATTGATGTGGAAATAGCTCTTTACCTGAATCCCGAGTATAAAAAAATCGAACAGCCGAAAATCGGCTGGACGCCGTTTTACGCAACACCAACTCACATGCTTTTGAATGAACTCCTCCAACAACTTTACAAAGACATGAGTTACATCTTCTTTCTTCAGGACTGGCACGCCATCACAGCAATGATTTACCAGGCGGTGACCGGTGAAAAACTTTTTGTTAAGACTGCCGGAACACTGGTGGCTTTTTCCCGGGAACTTCCCAGGCATTTTGCCGATCAGACGAAAATGAATTTGTTTGCGAAACAGGCAAATGAGAAGTTCTGGCAGGATGCCGCACGGGAATTTGAGTTCAAATTAAAACAAAAAAAGGCGCTATTAACCTCCGTCCATTTGGAGATCGCCGGCAGCGCCAAAAAAATGTTTAAAGCCGCTGCCGCACATTCCAGAGATGAAGATGTACAAAACAGGCTGCTTGAAATAAAATCCGGTATATCCGCCTATGACCTGATGGGAAGCCTGTTTGCGCATATCAAGGAAGTCATGTCCGTTAATTAATGATCGAATGATCGTCCAATCATTTTTTTCTTTTTTCTTCGCGCCCCCTATATCGACAAATCAGTGATTTAGATCTTTCTGTATTTTAACAAGGACGGAATTTAATA
>JAHECJ010000270.1 GCA_024641805.1 Desulfococcus sp. | reverse complement strand
GCAATTGAAACAGCGGCTGCGGTCCTTGAAATTTATAAGGGGTTTATTCATCCGTCCGTCAATTGTGAAGACCTCCATCCGGACATTGAAGCCTTTGCGGACCGGATTCCCGGAACATTTATCGATTATCCGGAAATAAAAACCATCGCCAAAGCCAGTTTCGGATTTGGAGATGTGAATAGTTGTATCATTTTACAAAAATACGAAAAATAACAAAAAAGGAGCAGCAAAATGAAAACACAGGAGATTTTTGAAAAAGTCATTGAAATCATCAGAGAGTTTGTCAAAGAACCGGAAAGACTGGAAAATGTCAGCATGGACACCGCCATTATCCAGGATCTCAAGGTTAATTCCGCCCGCCTGGTGGACATCATCATCAAGTCCGAAGATGCCTTTGACATTGAAATTGATGACGATGATGCCGATGAAATAAAAACGGTCGGCGATGCGGTCAAAGTGGTTGAGAAAAAAATCTGCGTCACCCAATAACATGAATCTTAAGCTTAACGCCAAAATATCGTTTTACTTTCAATACATCGTGGGGCGGCTGACGGTTTTTGTCGTCGCCCCCTTGATTTTGCTGGCCATAAAGGCTGCCGGATACCGGGTAAGGGATTTAAATAAATTCAGAAAAACTGTAAGCGACTTGCTGGATGTCCATCCGGGCCCATGGCTGATTTGTGCGAATCATCTCACCCTGATCGATTCCGTAATTCTCGGTTACGCCATGATGCCCACATACCACTACATGTTCCAATACAATCTGCTGCCATGGAATGTTCCGGAACGGATGAATTTTAACCGCAATATATTTGTGGGACTGGCCTGTTTTCTGACCAAATGCATCCCTATCATCCGGGGCGGGGATCGCGACGCGGTGAAATCAACACTGGAAAAATGCACCTATCTTTTAAACAAAGGCGAAAACCTGATGATTTTTCCGGAAGGGACCCGCTCCCGTTCCGGAAGGGTCAACACCGAAGACTTCCCTTACGGCGTCGGACGATTCTTTTGCAGCATACCGGGATGCCGAGTGATGACAGTTTATCTCCGCGGAGACGGCCAGAAAACATACACCAATTTCCCCAGATACGGAGAAACCTTTTCCATGACCGTCGAGGAATGCCGTCCAAAAACCGGACTAAAAGGACTCAGGGCCCAGCGTGACTGCGCAGGACAGATTGTTGAACACCTGTCAAATATGGAAAAAAAATATTTTGAGTCACATCGGCAATGATATTGTGGACCTGAATACACCGGAGGCAATTGGAAAATCAGCTGATACCCGGTTTGTCCGGAGAGTGTTCAATGCGCATGAACAGCAGGCTGTTTTCAGTTCACATCATCCGGATACGCTTCTGTGGACTCTGTGGGCGGCAAAAGAAACCGCTTACAAGGCAGTCAGCAAATCAGAACCGGATGTCAGTTCCGCGCCCGGACGGTATCCGGTTATTCTGGATTGGGAAATGATCATTGATTCTTCAGCAACCGGTATGGTGATGTCCCCGCAAGGCGTTGTACAGGTCAAATTCGATGTTCATGAGGATTATGTTCATTGCATCGGAATTTTCGGACCGGCGGACAACCTGGAATCCATCACGTTCGGCATGGATGAAATCAATCCAGAGGATATATCCATTGGTAACTCCATCTCCGACAAAGAATCCGCCGCCGTTCGGATACTGGCAAAAAAGGGTATTGCTTCATGCCTTCAGTTAAAAGAACAAGACATTAAAATCATCAGGCATAAAACACAAAACAGAATCAACCCCCCAATGGTGGTTGTCAAAGGCAACGCGAAAAATATGGAAATCAGCCTGAGCCATGACGGCCGGTTTGCGGCCTATGCGTTTCTGGCAGATAAATCACATATAAATAGAGCATAAAATTGCAGGTCGGGATTCCATTCCCGATAAATAAATTATTCCGATTGCCGGGTAAGAAACCCGGCCTACCAAAGATATCAAGTACATAAAAAAGAATAGCGGCATCAATAAAAGGATATAAAATCAAAGTGAAAAACACATCCCCTTCTATCGTCATCAGCGGATCTGGAATCTGGACTCCGGCAAATGTCATCACCAATGAGGAACTGGTGGACAGCTATAATGCGTATGCTCAAAAATTCAATGCCGACCATCAAGCGGACATTGAATCCGGGGAAATGGAAGAAAAACCGCTGTCCAGCGCCCGGTTTATTGAAAAAGCTTCCGGCATAAGATCCCGGTATGTATATACAAAAGAAGGCATTTTAGATATTGACCGCATGCGTCCGAAATTTCCCGAAAGAAAAGAAGACGAACTAAGCAACCAGGCGGAAATTGCGGTGGCGGCTGCACGCGAGGCCATGACAGCTGCGGGGAAAACGGCCGCCGACATTGATGCGGTGATTGTTTCCTGCGCCTATACCCAGCGGGCCTACCCGGCCATTGCCATTGAAGTGCAGCATGAACTGGGCATTGACGGGTTTGGATTTGATATGCTGGTGGCCTGCTCGGCGGCGACCTTCGGGCTCCACCGGGCTTATGACAGCCTGGCGGCCGGTTCGGCCAAATGTGTGTTGGCCATCAACCCGGAGCTGGTGACTCCGCAGGTCAATTACTGCGACCGGGATTCCCATTTTATTTTCGGGGATGTCAGCACGGCCGTCATCATGGAATGGGCGGATACCTGTACTTCCGAAAACCGATACGAAATATTAGGTGTAAAAGCAATGACCCGGTTTTCGAGCAATATCCGCTCCAACTTCGGGCATATGTCACGGGCCACGGACGCCGATCCGTATGGCTGGGACAAGCTGTTTCACCAGGCCGGGCGAAAGGTCTTTGAGGAAGTCAGCCCCATTGCCGCCGGGCATATTTCCGAACATCTGGCCAGCCTGGATATAACGCCCCGGGAGGTCAACCGGTTCTGGCTGCATCAGGCGAATCTGAACATGAACAGAATGGTCATCAAACAGCTTCTGGGCGAAGACGTTCCAGCGGATAAGACCCCGACCATCATCGAACGCTACGCAAACACCGCGTCGGCCGGGTCAATTATTGCTTTTCATTTTTACAATCAAGACCTTCAAAAAGGCGACATCGGCGTCATCTGTTCCTTTGGCGCTGGTTATTCCGTGGGCAGCCTGGTGCTGCGCAAGCAGTAAAATTAAAACGGATAGTTAAAAATTGATCACCCGGAAGATGTATTTGAGGCTAAAATACAATCCGACCAGAACAAAAAGAGCGCCGGTGATGCGGCGAAGCCATCGTTCCGCAACGGATAATTTATTGAAAAAAATCCCGGCAAACCGGGTGCTGTATGCGATGATCACCGCAAACCCGATCACCGGCAGGGCAGTGCCGATGCCGTAGCAAACCGGCAGAAATATCCGGGACTGAAATTTCAGGGCCACCGGAATCACGCTGCCGAAAAAAAGGGCTGCGGACACCGGACAAAAAGACAGCGCAAACAGAAATCCCAGCACAACAGCACCCAAAAACCCGCTGTTGCCGAGTTTTTGGAGCATACCGGTATTATAACCGACATTGGGCAGACGCAGCGGAACCAGATCCAGGATAAACAGGCCGGTAATCAATAAAACGGGTCCGAGCAGCTGGTTCATGTGCTGCTGCAGAAAATTAGACACTCCCGGAATGGAAATCAGACCATAGATAATCAGGATACTGATCACCACATACGCGATGGTGCGGCCGATGGTGTAGGCAGCGGCAGACAGCACCGTGGCAAAACCTGAACCAATCTGCTTACCAATGTAAGTGGTGGCGACAATATTGGTGGCCAGCGGGCACGGGCTGATGGATGTCAGGATGCCGAGCCATATGACGGTCAGTATCTGCGGGAGACCGGCTTCCATGATTATTCCTTCAGCCAGTCGCTGATTTCGGTTTTCACATACGCATCGAATTTTTCTTCATCCCGGACCAGCGTCCAGATCTGTTCAAGGTTTTTCCACCGCACTTCCTTGCCGTCTTTGACTTCGGAAATGATCAGGGACTTGGTATATAGCTGATAGTCCGAATTATAATGATTGTTTTCCGGTTCATCCACATTAATGGCCCGCCAGACTACCGCGCCGGTTTTCAGTTCATTTTCAAAATTAGTCCTGACCGCCCGGGATGATAACTCCTCAAGCTTGTGGCATGTCGGGCACCTGACGGTGGTATAGAAATACGTGACGACAATAGAATGGGACGCCGGTTCGGCAGCGGTTTTTGGCGCCTCGGCCGTCTCTGCCGAAATACCCGGAAGCGCTGTCATAAACATAACCAGAATAAAAGAAATCACTGATAATATGGGGTGTTTCATCTCTTTCATAAACGCATTCTCCTGAAAATATTTTATTAAAAATCGGATGACCGGAACCATTCAATTTCCGTCAAACCAGCGGGTCGTTTTCAAACAGATTTTAACCAGCATCAGCATCACCGGCACTTCGATCAGCACGCCGACCACCGTTGCCAGGGCCGCGCCGGATGACAGCCCGAACAGCATGGTGGATGTGGCGATGGCGACCTCAAAATGGTTGGAGGCGCCGATCATTGCTGCCGGTGCCGCATCTTCATACCGGAGCTTGATCATCCGGGCAATACCGTACCCCAGA
>JAHECJ010000269.1 GCA_024641805.1 Desulfococcus sp. | reverse complement strand
TAATCACGTCCACTTTGGTAAAGTATCGCATCGACAACCCGGTCAGCGCGATCCCGATGATCAGGAGCAACGGGAAATAATCCGCGGCGCGGGAGATATAATTGACTTTTGCGATTAAAACCCGTCGGAGCAGCAGCAGGGTGGCACCGGCCAGCAGGGTGATGCCGGAAATAAAAACACCGGGAAGACCGACCTGCAGGATTCCGTCGATCCGTTCCAGAAAAGTGACGAAAAACGGCACGGGTTCCAGAAAGAATCTGAGATGGCGGACCACCACCGCCAGAAATGAATAGTGAAACAGTATGGCAAACAGCCACAGCCACACCACCCATTTGTACGAGATTCTGTCGCCGACGATCTCCGTCCTTGTATTTTTAAACAAGGACCGGAACAGCACGATCTCCAGAAACATTCTGGCAAGTACCCCAAATATGCAACTGGGATTGTCAATCTTGTTTTGCTTAATCCAGTCCATGGACTGCTGTTGACCGCTTGTGGTGGGAATTCGAAACGGAACCGGGGATTTGGCCCAGTCCCAGACCCGATTGGCAAACCCGGCGATAAAAATGATCACCGCCAGGTACGGGATAAAAATTCCGAACACGCCCTGAAGCCCTGCCGCTCCAGCACCCACATAGGCAACCAATCCAAGAACAACCACTGCCAGGAGGGAGTATAAATAATTTACATTCATTGAAAATCACCTCATCCTACTTGTTCACAATATATTTACGGATTTCTTATCAAGCGAATGTGCATAACCGACGTTATCTTCATGTCCGTGAGTCGGGATTTATGTCCGGTATTTCACAGATGATCTCTTTTTTGATCAACAGCTTTTTTAAACTGTTTTTAGCCTGGTTGATCCTTAACGTATAAATTTTTTCTCTGCACTTGCCATAAATATCCAAGGCAACCAACATCAATTCATCCGCATTTGACGCTACATCATCCAGAAATCGCTCCACGGCTTCATCCCGGCGGTGCTTTTCGAGCGCTTTCCGCAAAAGATGCTTGATGGTGTAGATGAACGAAACTGCCTGGGAGGGGGTAAATTCCTGAACCGCTCTTAAGCGGATAATCGGATCCATGGCTTCATTGACAGCTGCCGGATCCATCTTATTTTTAATCACTTCAGAGAATAATAGATCAATGCTGCGTTTAACCGTGCTGCCCACCGGATTGGCGAACGGGTCTTTTGTGTCCGTGAAAAATTTCACGGAATTGGGCGGATAAGTTGCGATTACCGACGCAACCCACTTTTCCACCAGTTTCCGCCGGTTGTCGGTTAAGTAATGTTGAAGGTCCATCACCAAAGATCTTTATTGCCGTTCGGGAATACGCACAAAATACCGAAAACCCAATTTGTGCAAGTAAAACAAACTTATACATTATAAAAGAGAGTCGTTATATCAAAATGAAAAACATTGTCAAGTTTAATTCGAGCCGACATTCTTTATATATTATATAAATTACCGGGTTGCCTGTCCCCGCATCCAGTGCTATAGTTTTACTGTTTTTATTCTCTGAACTAACTCCATTAAAACCTTTCTCAAAGAAAAAAAGATGAAACGAACCCGAATACAAAAGATCTTATCATCCGAAACAGCCATTGACGAAGTGTTGATCAAGGGCTGGGTCCGGACCCGGCGCGATTCCAAAACTTTTTCTTTTATCGAGGTCAACGACGGTTCCTGCTTAAATAATATCCAGGTGATTGCCGACGATCAGCTCGAAAACTATGAGCAGATCAAAAGACTCACTACCGGATCATCGGTCAGCATCTACGGAACCATGCACGAATCCCCCGGCCAGGGCCAGAAATGGGAAACTCACGCCATCCGCGTTGAGATTATCCATATCGCCCCGGACGACTACCCGCTGCAGAAAAAAAGACATACCGATGAATTCCTTCGGACCATCAGCCACTTGAGACCCCGTACCAATAAATATGGGGCTGCCTTTCGCATCCGGTCCCGTCTGAGTTTCGCTATTCATAAATATTTTCAAGACCTTGGGTTTACATACGTCCATACACCGATTATCACCGGCTCGGACTGCGAAGGCGCCGGCGAACTGTTTCAAGTGACCAGCCTGGACCTTGAAAATCCGCCGAAAGCGAACGGCAAAACCGATTATTTAGCAGATTTTTTTGGCAAAAAAGCCAACCTGACAGTTTCCGGCCAGCTGGAAGGGGAACTGTTTGCCCTGGCATTAGGCGATATCTATACCTTCGGACCCACGTTCCGGGCGGAAAACTCCAACACCAGCCGGCATGCCGCGGAATTCTGGATGGTGGAACCGGAGATGGCATTCTGCGATCTGGCAGACGATATGGATTACGCGGAGGACTTTATCAAGTTTCTGGTTGAATTTGCCATGAAAGACTGCGCCGAGGACCTGGATCTGTTTGCAAAATTTGTGGATAAAAACCTGATGAACACCCTGGAAACCATTGTATCCAAACAATTTATCCGGCTCCCTTACAGCGAGGCGGTGGCCATACTCAACCGGTCCGGCGAAAAATTTAATTATGATGTTTTTTTCGGGGCTGATCTCCAGACCGAGCATGAACGGTTTTTGGCGGAAAATCACTTCCACCAGCCAGTAATTATTTATGATTACCCTAAAACCATCAAACCGTTTTACATGCGGACAAATGATGATGAAACAACCGTGGCGGCCATGGATGTGATTGTCCCCCGGATCGGCGAAATCATTGGCGGCAGCCAGCGGGAGGAACGGCTGGAACGACTGGAATCACGAATGGATGAAACCGGGGTGGCCAGACAGGATCTCTGGTGGTACCTGGATTCCCGCCGCTTTGGCAGTGTTCCTCATAGTGGCTTTGGGCTGGGATTTGAGCGGCTGATCATGCTGGTTACAGGGATTACCAACATCCGGGATGTTATTCCATTTCCCAGGACACCCGGCTCCATTGAGTTTTAAGACAAAGCAAAACGTCCAATTTCTGCGTTACGCTTCATCCTTCGTCACTCAACGTACCTTCGTACGCCTCGCTCCTCAGGATTCGCGTGTCTTGAACTTGAACGTTTTTCTTTGCCTCGAAAATGTTTTTAAAAAGATTATTAGAAAGAAAAGGAGTCAGCAATGACTGACGATTTGAAAGGGGCCATTTTACAAAGGGACAAAAAGACCTATGCCATTGTCCCCAGAATCCCGGCTGGGGTTTTGAGCGTTGAGGACATGGAGGCTATTACCAATGTCGTAAAAAAATACAATATTCCCATCACGAAAATCACATCCGGCCAGCGGCTGGCCCTGGTGGGGATTGCCAAAGAAGATATTAACGCGGTGTGGGCGGATTTGAACATGAATATCGGCCGGGCCACAGAACTGTGTCTGCATTATGTCCAGGCATGTCCCGGAACCGAAGTCTGCACCTTTGGCGTTCAGGATTCCCTGGGGCTGGGAATGGAACTGGAGAAAATTTTTGCCGAGAAAGAACTGCCCGCCAAATTTAAAATCGGGGTTTCCGGCTGCCAGTTCTGCTGTGCTGAAAGTTTCGTCCGGGATATCGGTCTGATCGGCAAAAAAAACGGCTGGCGGCTTATTTTCGGCGGAAATTCAGGCAAAAAACCCCGGATTGGAGATCTGCTGGCCGAAGACCTTTCGAAAGACGAAGTCTTCCGGCTGGTTGATGCCTGTCTGAACTATTATATTGAAAATGCAAAGAAAAAAGAACGCTCATCACGGTTTATGGAACGGATCGGAATCGACGAATTTAAAAAGGCCGTCCTCGCATAGTCAACATCATCGCCAAATCGTTCGCTGCGGTTTGGCGATGATATATGCCGCATTCCCACGGTTCCCCGTGGGAATGTACACCTCAAAGATGACTATCCTGAGCGCCTGAAAAACCGCTGTAAATGAATCTTTTTACAGCGCCGCCTGTGTCCTCGCATAAGTTTCCTGAATAATAAAGGCAGCCGTGCTTGCGCGATGCCTTCTGACCCCGACATCGGTCATTACCTGATTTTTGGTTTCATGCCATACATTCATCTGGACTTCCGATAATATGTTTCCAGAGCGCTGACCCTAAACAACTGGTTAATGCCGGCCGTATAAAACAGCCGCGTGATCCAACGCAAATCAACCGCCCAGGCATCCGTGTAAACCGTCTGGTTCGACAGAAGACCATTTAATGCCTGGGCAACTTCAGTCACTGGCCGGCCGTTTTCTTTCAGTGCTTCTCTGGTGATCCCATGGACTGTTGCCGCTTCCGCATCCCAGTGGGTCCATTCGGATGCCGGAAAAATGAGGCTGCAGTAGCGTTCGCCGGAGGTTAAAATGACACCGACTTCAATGGGATAGCTGTCCGGCCCGAAGCCGGATGCTTCCACATCTATGATCGATGGCCGTAAAATTCGGGACACGTCTGCAATCCATGTTTTTGACGGTTAATAATTGTTCTGCTATTTTAATCTCTATTCCTTCCGGAATCAATTTTTGTTTCCTGCCGCATTTGACAACCCGCTGATTCATACACAAAATGCCGGTCACGCATACATGCCATGCTGCTCCGGTCATCCTTTTCGACTTTTTTAATAATCCGAAATCAATTTTTTATCCTTATATTTTAGCTTGTTATTTAAAAA
>JAHECJ010000268.1:2556-4625 GCA_024641805.1 Desulfococcus sp. | reverse complement strand
TTTGGCTTCATCCACCTTGTCCCGAACCTTCTGGAGGACTTCATCAATATCGGTTCCGGGAATAAACTCAATATTGATGCTGGATATCCCTTCCGAACTGACCGACTTGATATTCTTGACCCGCTCCAGACCTTTCAGCTTTTTTTCAATGGGAATGGTGATGGCGGTTTCGATATCGGATGCGGCAACCCCTTTATAAGGGGTTGATACGAATACATAGGGAATCGTAATATCGGGTTCGTCTTCTCGAGGGATTTCACTGTAACAGTAAACCCCCATGATCAGGATAATAATCGCCAGAATCATCACGCTGACCCTGTTTTTGACCGCGGTATCTGAAATGATCAATTTTGCAGTTCCTCCAGATGTTTTAAAGTCCGGATCACATTGACCTTCTGCCCGTCGCTGACCCGCCGGTGTCCCACAACAATGACCTCATCATCAGGGGCCAGGCCTTCGGTAATCTGTATCATCCAACCTTCCTGAATTCCGGTTTCCACTTTTCGCGCATGCACGACCCCATCATTGACCACATATACCGTTTTTTCATCATTTAACGTAATCACCGAATACAGGGGAACCGCCAGCGCATCCGGAACTTCCTTTTTAATAATATTCACCCGGGCAAACATATCCGGCAGAATTTCACCGTCCGGATTATCCAGCGCCAGTTCCAGACTGTATAACCGCGCCTGGGCGTCGCTGGCTTTGGAAAGAAAAAACCGGGAAGCCCTGAAGATCCGCCCGTTCAAGGCATCAAATTCGACTTCAAATTCCTGGACATTCCCGATGTCGTTCACATCCGATTCCGGAATCCCGACATTGACTTTCACCCTGTCCACCTGCATGATTTCAGCAATGGGGTCCGAAACTTTCACGTATTCGCCTTCTTCGATAAAGAGGTTATTGATCAGGCCGGAAATAGGGCTGACAATGGTGCACCTTGAAAGATTCAGCTCCGCGCTTTCGCGCTGCGCATTATACACTTCCACCTGGGCGATGATGTCATCGAGCTGGGATCTTGACGCCAGTTGCTCTTTGTATAATTTCTCCAGACGATTTTTGGATGCAAGGGCCGTATCATAAGACGCTCTGGCCGCCTGCAGGGCGATTTCATAATCCTTGGTATCGATGACCGCGATCACCTCACCTTGCTTGACCGGCCGGCCTTTTTCAATCATTTTCTTCTCGACCTTGCCCCGGACTTCGGACACGATATTGAACTTCACCCACGGTTCGACGACCCCCGGCAGATTAATCCGGTCACTGACGGCCATCGGGGCGAGCTTTAGAGAAACTACATTGATTTCAGGGCTTTGAACTTCAACTTCAAGCTTGTGTTCCGCGATCTGCCGTTCAACATAGGCGATCTGCCTGGTCAGTTTTTCCTGCTGAAATTCGGCCAGCGTTCCGAGAGTCATGTGAACAGCCGCTTTGGCGGCATCCTCTGATATGTTCAATTCAGCAGCCAGTTTTTGGGCCGCGTCGTTCGCGTCTTTCGCCTGACGGACAATGCCCACGACCTTGTTAATGTCGGCAATAGCCGCCTGCTGACCCTTCAGGGCATCCAGTCCGGTCTTCAGCGCTTCTAGTTTCTCCGTCTTCGATTTAATGGCTGCTCCCAGAATAAAAACGATCAGTACGATAACAATAACAGGGAGTGCTCCCCAAATTCGTTTTAACAGCTTTACGCCTGCTGATTCGCGAGGCAGTGACGGATCTCCGGTCATCATGTTTTTATTCTCCTGCTGCATAGTTTCTGAATCCCCGAAAGAAAATTCAGGTCTTACCGTAAAAAAAGGTTCAGGTGTCAGGAAGAACAGGTTCATATCCAGTTACCTGAGCACCGCCGCGCCTGACCTCTCCTGTGGTTTTTTCCGTCAATAATCAAATGATCATGATTGATCGGGCGATTATTCGAGTTGCGCCCGGATATTCTTTAAAAAAATTCCCTGAGCCCGCTGCAGCCCGATCCTTGACAAATCCAAAAAAAATTCGGCTTCCGAAAGCTCCCGTTTCGCGTTGTTTAAAATGGTATTGGCATCCAGCACATCCAGGCTGTCGGCCTG
>JAHECJ010000268.1:461-2546 GCA_024641805.1 Desulfococcus sp. | reverse complement strand
TGGCGCTCGAAAAATCCAGCTTGTCCTTTAACGCGATAATGGAATTCTGAGCTGTGTTAATGGTCAGCCAGGCGCGCTCCACCTCTGATGTCACCTGTTTAGAAAGGGCTTTGAGCTGGAGTTCGGCGCTGCTCACGTTGGCCTCATTCTGCCCGAGAGTTCCCTTGCGCAGGCCCCAGTCAAAAAGGACCACGTTGAGATTGGCCGCCGCATAGACGCTGTCTTCGCTGGCCAGAAACGAAGGATCAGTTTTCTGAACCTTATACCCTGCTTCAAGCGACAATACCGGCCAGTATTCACTCTTTGTCAGATCCACGTCCTCTTTTGCCAGACGGATGCCCATTTCGCTGGATTTAATGTCCGACCGATTTTTTAATGCTGTGTCCACATACTCCGCCAGGCGATTTCCGACCGGCAGCAGGCCCGGAGCCTCCGGCATCCGTATTTCATAGTCGGACGGGATGTCCACCATTCGGGCCAGAACGGAACGGGCAAAAACCAGTTCATTTTCCGCCCTGACCAGTTCTGTTTTGGCGCCGGAAAGCTCGGCCTCGGTTCTTAAGAGCTCTGTTTTCGGAACTTCCTCAAGCTTTAGTTTTTTTTCCACCGCTTCTTTGTGAAGCTTCAGCCGTTTGACGTTTTCAGACAGAATCTCAAAACGTTTCTTCCTGTTAACGATGTCGTAAAAGGCGGAGGCAACATTGAATAAAAATGATTCCGATACGGTATCCAGATCATGTTCCCGCTGGACGATGACGTCTTTGGACGCTTTATATAAAATAAGCTCCCTCCCGTTAACAGTGAACTGCTGTTGCAGCTTCACACCATAATCATGACCGGATTCCGGCTGGATGGCGGTGGCCTGATTATAGCGGATGTAATCTCCATATGCCGAAACGGTCGGGAAAAATACCGAGAATGCCCGGTCTTCATCTTTCTGCGCGATATAGAGATTGTTTCGGGAAATTTGAATCTGCTCGGATTGCTGCAGTCCCCGCTGATAGAGATCCTCCAGAGAATAGACAGGACGGTTTGCCTGTTCATCTTCCGCCGCCGCGGCGTTGATCGAGGCCGGCATCATCCAAAAGATGAATATCAAAATAACTGTTTGCATTCGCTTCCTGGTTATGACTGCCATTTGTAACTCTTTCATTTAAAACATTCCCAATGAACCCGTGTTTGAATTTTGGGGCTGGACGTATGATAACCGCCGTCATTCTGGCTTGTCTGATTTCTTATGTTTGGGTCTTCGCTCATGACGTTATCCAACACCCGGTTAAACCAGAATGGAATTCACAAACCCTTTTATGTAAAAATCGACTTGATCTTCGAACTCCCGGTATTCTTCCATGATCAGATAGTGCATGCAAATACCGTCCAGATAGGCCAGCAGATTGACGGCTATCCTGGAAACATCCCTTGCGATCTCCGGCTTAAACACTTTTTTAGATACACCGTCCAGCAGAATGTCCATCACTATCCCGCAAAAAGTGGAGCGCATATCCTTAATAACCTGCCGGCGTTTATAAAATGCCCCCCCGGGCATGAATGTCTGCTGATCAATGTCGGCAAATAGCTTTTTGGGATCCGGTTCGTCAGCGTTCACTACATCCTTGACCATCTCAATAAAGGATTTGAGACGCTCCACCGGGTCTTCGATATCCCTCGTCATTTCAACCATTCGGTTGATGAGATTCATGATCCAGTTGTTGATGGCGTGAACAAAGATTTCCTCTTTTGACGGGAAATATTCATACACCGTGCCTTTACCGATTCCGGCGGATTCGGCGATCTGTTCGACACTGGTCGCCGCATACCCTTTTTGGGCAAAAAGATTCAGGGCCGCAACGGCTATTTCATTGATCTTCTCTGTTTTATCGACAAGTTTTGGAGACACGTAAAATCCTCCTGGGAAAATAAAATACCGGCAAATCGATCGGGGTATGTTGCTGACTAATGGTTCGGAATAATAATGCGCGAAAAACCAAAAGTCAATAAAAAGAGCAAGCGCTCATTTTTATATTATAATTATATTCAGTTAATTATAAAAACTTTGAAATTTTTTCTTATAATTTAAATTTTTAG
>JAHECJ010000268.1:0-451 GCA_024641805.1 Desulfococcus sp. | reverse complement strand
GTGCCCGAAAAAACCATTTAAAAAATCCGAATTTTATGTAAATATTAATTTTTTTCCACCCAACCCCGAAAGGAACAAAAAAATGGACCAACCGATACTCTTTTCCATTGAAAACCAAACGGCCATCATCACTTTAAACCGCCCGGAAAGACGAAACTCGATCAACCATGCGTTACTTGCCGGCCTTTATGATTCTATCGAAAAAGTGACAAGTGACGACGATATACGGGTCGCCATTATTACCGGAAACGGGAAATCGTTCTGCTCCGGCATTGATCTCGATGCCATTCTGACCGAGAACCTGTTTGATCCAAGGGAAGACGGCACGGACCTGCCGGATATCTTCGAGGCCTGCCCCAAACCCATCATCGGCGCCATCAACGGACATGCCATTACCGGTGGTTTTGAAATCGCATTAAACTGCGATTTCCTGATCGCCTCGGAAAAGGCA
>JAHECJ010000267.1 GCA_024641805.1 Desulfococcus sp. | reverse complement strand
GTCGAATCGGAAACCACAAAAAAGGCAGAGCCAACGCCCCAATCACAAAAAAAAGAACTGCCGGAAAAGACTGCAGCTTTAGAAACCGTTGCAGCACCCGACGATGCTGCTGAAACAGAAGAAACATCCCACGCACAGAATCTTCCCTCTTCCGAACAATCGGTTCCGAAACAGGATGGCAAAACAAAAACAAAAAAAGATGTCCCGGTCAAAACTGTTATTGATAATGAAAAACCTTCCGCTGAGCCCCGAGATAAACAAGCAGAGCCCATGGCTGTCACCGTGAAAACCGGGCCGGAAACAAAGAAAGAGACTCTGCCGGTTAAGAAAACAGAAAAAAAAGAAATCCCGGACAAAATCCCCCCCGCTCAGGTGGATCTGAAACCGGTCAAGCCGGCTTTAAAAACACAGATCAATACGGCTGATAAAGCTGTTTCTGATAATAAAAATACCGCTTCTTCCCGCACTGAAGCCGCTCCGCCGGCAAGGGAAGTTAAAAAAGTTGATCAGGTGATCCTCCCCCCTCAACAAACCTCTGAGATATCCCAAACAGAAAAAAAAGAAATCTCGGCTAAGATTACTCCCGGTCAAGTGGATTTGAAACCGGACAAAAAAACTGACCCCGAACAAACCGCAAAATCATCGGATATTATTCCTGAAAAAAAATTATATTCCGAGCCCCAGTCCGTACAAACCCCATCAAATACTGAATCCCCGACAATCGCAACGGATATCCCGAAAACAACGGTTCCGGAAATTGAAAAACACAGTGATCAGACTGAAAAATTCCTTGCTGAAAAACCCGGTCCCCCAGCAGCTGGACAATCCATCGCGAAAAATCCCATCCAGCCGGATGGCCGGATGGCAGATAACAAGCCGGACATGGCTCTCAAAACTGAAAAAATATTTAAGGGAAAGGATGCCGAAAAAACGATTGAACCGGTAGTACAGAGCCAGGCCGAGATGGAAAGCATTAAAGTAAAAACTGGCAATGCTGCAGATAAAACTGTTGTAAAAGAAGCCGCAAATTCGGTGACAACGGCGCTTAATACCGATCAGAATCAACTTGCTGAAACTGAAAAACTGAAATTTGCCTCCAGGCAAACAGTTTCCGAAAATCCGGAATCAATGAAAAATTCCGATTCAGCCGAGCATGCGGGTGAAGCATTAACCGATTCTCAGGTGATTGAAAAAAGCAGCAGCACGTTTAATGAAAAAGATGAAACCCTGCGTCTGGCAAAACTGGAGTCCAACCGAAAATTACTGGCAAATAAAAAAGAGGCGTTGAATAAAAAATACCTGGACCTGATGAAGGAAAAACAGGAAATTGAAAACAGCGTGAACGAAGACGATGAAAAAAGCGTTCTTGCATACAATGAAAATGTTAAGAAATTAAATCTCAAAATAAAGCAGTATAAAAAGGAGAAAAAACTTCTCCAGGCAGAAATCGAAAAATATAACCGATCGATCCAGCAATCGTCTTTAAATTAAAAAATCATCGTGTTGCTTGACATATTTCTTTTGACGGTTTTATATTAACAAGATTTGTGAATAGGTTAACGGAATTCAAATTGGACCGCAAAGGGGCTGGTCAATGCTAAGACATTATATCATCGCCATCGTGTTTTCACTTTTGTTAATCCCTGCCATACCGGCATCCGCCGAATTTTATCAGTATGTTGACAGTAAGGGCATTACCCACTTCACGGATAATATTTCCACCATCCCCACTGAATATCAGTCACAGCTGGAGCAGCATGAAGAAATCATCCTGCTTCCGGAAGAAGATTCCGATATCGACAAATTAACATCGGAAAGAAAAATTTTACTGGATAAAAAAGAGGCTTTAAACAAAAAATTCGAAACCCTTGCCGCAGAAAAGAAGGAGTTGGAAAACACCAAAGGGGATATGAAAGATGAGGCTAGTGTGGCGCGATATAATGACAGTATCAGGGCCATGAATGAGAAAATCAAGCAGTACAAAGCAGAAGAAAAGCGCTTTAAGGCGGAAATCGAGAGATACAACAAATTAATAGAACCGCTGACAACCGAATAGACCCACTGATTGCCCATCAAAAAATCATAATATCGAATAGAATAACAACTGTCATTCCAAAAGATTACCGGCTGACGGGATTTGAATGAAAATATCATCAAACCATGCGGTTCCGGTCCCGGCATAAAGAATTAAAAAGGGCTGCACAGCAACAACTTCCTCATTAAATGAAAAAACCGCGTGAACCCGGGTCCAGTCGTGCGTCCCTTGGGCGAAAAATAAGCCCTGCGGATTCCATTCAAAAGAACCGTCTTTGAAAAAAGTTTTGAGATCAATGCAATATCGGGCATGTTCCTCGATGTTTTCCGCCTTGCTCCACCCCCCCGCAACCAGCATATGACTTCCCGGCGGAAGTAAAACTTTTTCTCCCACCCACCGAATCTGCCCGGAGGTCGTATTTATTAATTTTAACGAATAATTGCCGCCGTGAGCCTCCGAATTATCCCACAGGGCAAATCCTGCAGGATTAATTTTTCTTCCAGTGATCGCTTTCCAACCGGCGGGTTGATTGTTTTCGCTTTTCTCCATGCTTCCGTTCGAGCAGATTTCAAGGAGCTGAGGAGGATTAAAAACCGAATCCACCGGATCAAATTCTTCCATATGGTTTTCGTGCCAGGCGGTAAATGTCGGACTCTTTTCAAGCAACCGGATGGTTTTAGATGTTTTGAAAAATACTCCGTCGGCATTCAAGTGGTAAATTGAATCAAACAAATATTTATGCGGGACAAAAAAATCTTCCGGATTTCCCAGAACTTCGGTATCTGAATTTGATAAATATGCAATCAGCGAATCAATAAACTGAGCATCAAAATTTTGGGCTATTTTTTTAAACGGAAGCGTCCCGGGCCAGGTAACAATTACCCTGGCGCCTTTTTGCCCGCACCAGTGTATAAATTCCGAAATTTTCCTCATCCCGTCTGTTTTCTCATCAAACCCCTGACTGATTGCAACCGGCTCAAAAAACAGGCCTTCTGTACCATAATTACTTGTTTCATCCCCGTTACGGTTTAAATTATTCGAGTTATAGCCAACATTTTTCCTTTGATATTTTTCTTCTTTGGAATCAAACAGTTTTGCCTTAATTAACTTCCATGGATGGGCATAGGATTCAAAAATAACTATTTTTTCATCAAAGGGGAGCGCTTTAAGCCAGGATTTGTCAAAATTGACTATATAATCGGATTTTATTCTGCTCATCGGGGAATCAAATGAATATTGCGTATACTCCGGGACTAAGATGACCAGATCGCCGGAATTGATGCTTTTCTCTGCCCGGTGCAAATAATAATCCCTTAAGTCGCCATGGGTGCAGAGGTTAACGGTTGGGACTTTAAAATAACTTTCAATCTGGGCGGCACTAATGCCAAAAAGCCCGCTGCTCCCGGAAACAATAACGATTTTGGGCCCGTGAATCGACCGGGCAAAGGCCTCTTTTTTCTGATAAAGCGAATCTATCCAGGCCGATCCTTCCAGCGGGTTGAAATATCCTGTAAAAAGCCATAAAACAGATAATAAGTTCAGCGCCAGAAACGTGCATAAAATGAAAAGAACATATTTTTTATAAATTGATGCCGCCATCTGCCGGAACCGCCCTCAGAAATTGAAATACAGAAATTCGCTGGGCTGCTGGAAGTCCGGCAGTCCCATTACCAATAGAATCAGAGAGACTATCGCCCATCGAAATGAGGGAGACAGGCTGTCCGTCAACTCATTTGAATTTTTAACCACAAATGCGATCAACGTGAAAATGACGATCCATGGCAGCACATAGAGAACATCCCCGCCGGGAATCAGATGCGTAATAGCGAATATATTTCCTGATCCGACCAGACTTTTAATATCGATCATCCCCTTGAACAATTTAACGGCGGATGTAAAATCCAGGGCCCTGAAAAAGACCCATGTCACATTGACAAAAAGAAATGTGACCAGCCAGGCGATTACTTTCGGCATCCTGAAACCAGCCTGCGACCAGAACCGGTGCACAACGCTCGCAACTCCGTGCATCGCTCCCCATATGACAAATGTCCATCCAGCCCCATGCCACAGACCGCCCAGCAGAAATGTAATCATCAGATTTCTGACTATTTTTAATTGAGCGCACTGACTCCCGCCCAGAGGAATAAACAGGTAATCCCGAAGCCACCGGGAGAGCGTCATATGCCACCGACGCCAAAAATCCCGGATATTCAAAGCCTTATATGGCGAATTAAAATTTTGGGGAAGCCGGATATTGAAAAACCTTGCAGACCCCATGGCCATATCGGTATACCCGGAAAAATCATAATAGATCTGCAGGGTATAGCTGATGGATGCCACCCACGCCTCGACAAAGTTCAGGGAAGCCGCATGGTCAAAACCGGCGGTCGCCCACACCGAAAAAGTATCGGCGATAAAAACCTTTTTAAACAGCCCGATGGAAAAAATAAACAGACCGGCATACAGGTTTTCCCAGTTGATATTTTTGTTTTCCCGGCGGTCGAACTGCCCCATCATCTCTTTGTGATGAACAATCGGGCCGGCAATCAACTGCGGGAAAAAGGTCACAAAAATCGAATAATTGACAAAACTGTGTTCTTTTG
>JAHECJ010000266.1 GCA_024641805.1 Desulfococcus sp. | reverse complement strand
GCTAAAGCCATCTATGACTGGACCTGCGATAATACATGTCGCAACCCGGAAACCCGCGGCTGCGGAAATGGAGATGTGTATAGGCTTTTAAAAGAACCGAGCGGTAAATGTGCGGATATCAGTTCCATATATGTTGCATTAGCAAGGGCTGCCGGGGTCCCTGCGAGGGAAGTCTTCGGCATTCGCCTGGGGAAAAAACCCGTGGAAGACATCACCACGTGGCAGCACTGCTGGGCAGAATTTTTTTTACCCGGCCAGGGCTGGATTCCTGTTGATCCTGCGGATGTCCGGAAAATGATGCTGATACAGAACTTAACCCTTTCGGATTCTAAAACAGACGCGTACCGGAACTCCTTTTGGGGCGGGCTCGACCCTTATCGTATCAAGCTTGGCGAAGGACGGGATCTTGTTTTAAATCCGCCTCAATCGGGTGAGCCGGTGAATTATCTGATGTATCCCTTTGCGCAGGTTGGCAAGAAGACACTCGACTGGCTGGCGCCGGAAACGTTTAAATATAAAATCACTTACCGGCAAAAATAAAGATCCATTTTAAGATCAATCACAGGGAACGTTAACTATAGGTTCAAATTTCAATGGATAACCAGGTATTATTTATATCCTGTTCATCCGGTTTTTATCTGAAATCTTCCCGAGCATTCTCCGGCCTGCTTCATTATACATAATGACACATTCGGCTCCATTTCGTATTCAATCCCCAATACATCCAGCCAGCACTTTATCCGGAAAAGGGGGCCGCATTCATATTGATCTTCAACATTAAACATTTTGACGCCATTATAAGCAAAACACCCGCGCTCATTAAATCCCCAGGAAATAGTATTCGGGCCTTGAAATGAAAATTCCACATTCATAAAGTCCGGGATCAACAGATCAGACACATTCAGAAAGAAATCCTGGAACCGGTCAAATGATTTCAGCTGATCATTTGTAACATTAAGCGCCTTTTGAAATCGTTTGATCTCTATGGGCGCAAGCGCTCTGATCGCCGCTTTATTAATGCGGTTCGCACTTTCAATGCCCCGCTCCAAAAGGGTATGGGCAAACCACATCCCGTCATGGGTTATCCAGCACTTTCCGATCAGTTCCTTTAATTCATGTTTTGACATTTGATCAATTAATCGCATCATTTCCTCCCATTAACCGATTAAGTGAAATCACAAAACCATCCCACAGATACACGGTTTCGGGTTTCCTTCGCAAAACAAATCAAACCGATGCCCGCTTTCTTTTTCCTGATAATTCAATATCAGATCACTGTTATAATAGACCGGTCCTTTATAATGGAGATTCAGGCGGATCGTTTCATTGTTGAATGATAGTGGAAGATACGACATGCATTTTGCCGTCACACGGAGCGGCTGTGCATAGTCTCTCTTAAACCCAAACATTTTTGCATACCATTTATTGTAATGAATACCATTACTGTCGCCTGAAATTCTTGCAAACCGGAAACGGTCTTTTGCCGGAAGGTGCCATTTGCCGATGGTTTCCGGACGATCCATAGGCATCAACCGGGGCGGGGTGGTTGCAACCTCTTTCAATTTTGTTTTTGTACGGACATAAAATGTACTGATGTTCTCCCAAACCTTCTCACCTTTAGACATAATTGTTGTTTGCAGATCAAATTCAACACCTTTTGCCAGAAAGCGCTGATCTGACGAGGTGCAGGTTATTTCAAGAGAATCATCCATATCGATTGGCCGGTAGCCGGTGGTTTCACTCCGGACATGCAGTATTTTAAACATGGGGAACGGGAAGCACGTTTGGCTTACGAGGCGCAACATGCATGGATATGCGAATATAAATGGATATAGAAACGGAACCTTGAAATCTTCTTTAATACCGCAAATCCGGCAAAAGGTCTTTAGGTGTTTTTTATTAATAGAAACACCAGACCAAGATATAGCTATATCCGGCATCTTTTTTTCTGCCGAGTCCCCTTTGGTGTTATTATTAAATCCCTGCCACAGCGTATAGATCATCGACGGCTTATTGTTTAATGCTATTTCAACTTGACTGTTCATTATGTCTCCCTCATATATTGCCTATATTATTTTTTAACGTTTTATGAAGATTCGATCTTTTAGAGGAAGCGTTATTCCTGCTGCCGCAAAACCCGGATAGACCAGGCATGGGAGCAGAAAATAGTTCGAGATCGAACCAAACAGATAAATTTTTTACCAGTGTTCGTTGATTCTTTTTAAGCTCTTGACGACCTGTTTTCTTTCTTCATCCGGCATATCCTTGTATACCCTGTTAATCAGTTTCCCCGATATTTCGATCAGGCTGTCCTTCAGCCCCCGCCCCTTATCCGTCAGGGAAATCCGAAATATCCGGCTGTCATTCAAGTCCTGATTTTTTGCCGCAAATCCCAGACTTACCAGTTTTTCCACCAGCGTGGTGACGGTTGACTTTTTCCGGTCAACAATATCCGCCAGCTCCTTCATCGTGGGATCGCCTTGCTGAAACAGGGCGAGCAGTATATCTCCGTGAATCGGTTTCAGGTCCCCCAATCCCAGCCGGGTCAATTCGGACGTGATAAACCGGCTTGATTTTTCCCGGATTCGCGAGATCAGCGAGATGATAATATCTGTTTCAAAGTTCATATCATCAAAATAGTTCGATGTCGGACTATTGTCAACCAAAAAAGGACGGCTACAGCCGTCCTTTTTATTTTTTCATTGTTAAAAATTACACCAGCTTTTGCCTTATATATGAGGAATAAACCAGTTCGTCGTCCGAACAGCTGCAATCACAGGGAACCCGTTTCATCCGGCAGACGGACTCATCCTCGCCCGTGCTCAGGCACTCCCGAAAAATTTCATAACAGCTATGCGAGCATGCCATTGATTCCATATTGACGATATTTTTCATATTGATCACTCCCTTCATCATGGGATTATATTCTTTTTAACAATCGATACCCCGTATCGATCATTAAATTTAAAATAATCATTTTTTCCGGGTTCTCAACCCGGCCGCCATCTGCTGAATCCGGACTTCTCATCAAAAAGATTTCTTCTGCTTTGAATGAAGCGTAAAAATAATGTATGATGCATCCTAAAAATTTCCGGTTTTGTTTCATCTTTCAGGCAACCCATAAAATGAAGGTGACGATGATGGCAGACAAATTTTTCAGTGAGCGGAATTTAAAATTTTTGCTTTTTGAGGTACTTGATGCCCAGCAACTGACAAAGTTTGAGTTTTTTAAAAAACATAACCGGCAAATCTTTGACATGGTGATCGATGCCGGCGCTAAACTGGCAAAGGACCTCTTATGGCCTTGTTTTGAAGAAATGGACAAAAATCCGCCGGAACTTAAAGGCGGACGGGTTCATGTGCACCCGTCCGTGAAAAGGATTATGAAAGAAGCCGGTAACGGGGGATGGATCGGGCTGCGGTTTCCCGAAGAACATAACGGCGAACAACTTCCGGCGGTGATCGGCAGCGCGTGCGAATTTATTTTTTCAGCGGCCAACTATTCCGCTTCCGTCTACGCCAACCTGTGTGCCGGCGCCGCCCATTTGATCATATCCTTTGGCAGCATGGAACTGATCGACACTTATGTTCCGAACATGCTTGCGGGGAAATGGCAAGGGACCATGGCACTGACGGAACCCCAGGCAGGAAGCTCCCTGTCGGATATTACCACAACGGCCATCCATCAAAACGACGGTACTTACAAAATTAAGGGCCAGAAAATCTTTATTTCTGCCGGCGAACATACCTGCGCTGAAAATGTGGTCCACCTCATGCTGGCCAAAATAGACGGCGCGCCGCTGGGTGTAAAAGGAATTTCCCTGTTTGTTGTTCCCCGGCTCCGTCTTGATAATGCCGGGCAACTGGTGGATAACGACATCACGGTCACCCAGATTTACCATAAACTGGGTTACCGGGGGGCGCCCATCACGGAATTGAGTATCGGTGAAAAAGATGACTGTACCGGATTTCTGGTGGGAGAACCCCATACAGGCTTAAAATACATGTTCCAGATGATGAATGAAGCCCGGATCAATGTGGGCATCGGTGCGGCCGGCATTGCCTCCGCGGCATATTATGCGGCCCTGGAATATGCGACGGCCCGCCCCCAGGGACGTAAGATCACATCCAAAGATCCGGCCCAGCCCCAGGTACCGATCATCGAGCACGCGGATGTCAAGCGGATGCTCATGTTCCAGCGGGCGATTGTGGATGGCTCCTTGTCAATTCTTTTACAATGCAGCCTCTATGAGGATCTGGCCAAAGTCTGTGAGGGAGAAGACCGGGAACGGGCCGAACTCCTGCTGGAAATACTCACCCCCATTGCCAAAACCTACCCGTCTGAAATGGGGGTGCTGTCCACCAGCCAGAGCCTCCAATGTTTCGGCGGGTACGGCTATTGTGAAGACTTCCCGGCGGAACAGCACTACCGGGATGCGCGGATTCATCCCATCCACGAAGGCACCACCGGCATACAGGGAATGGACCTGCTCGGAAGAAAAATCATCATGAAAAACGGCCGGGCATTCAAACTGTACCTGGATGAAATCCGGCAAACCATCGACCTGGCAAAAGAATCATCCGGCACCGGTGCTTACCCTGAAATGCTTGAAAACGCGTTGCAGACCCTTGAAAAAGTCACCATGCGGCTGATT
>JAHECJ010000265.1 GCA_024641805.1 Desulfococcus sp. | reverse complement strand
CCCCATATATGCACGACAGATGCTGTCCTTTCAGACGCTCAACTTCCGGGATCACCGGCAGGGAAGTATCGCTTTCAGTGCTGCCAAGCCAGTCCGCAACGCGGAACTGAAAATCAACATGGGCCTCCGCGCCGAGAAGTACACTGGTAATGATCCGCAATCTAAGATCTTCTGGAAGGCGGTTGATCATGAAGGGCAGAACATCCGCACCCCTTGAATATCCGATCAGAACAACCTTTTCCCGGCCCCATTTTTGACCGTAAAATCGAATGATGCGGGCAAGGTCGTTTGCTGACTGTTCCGGTGTCTTAGGTGCCCAAAAATACTGCAGGGAGTTCAGGCCCACCACCGGTATGCCTTCCTGGTTTATAGCCGCGCCCAGTTCCTTGTCAATCCCGGCCCAGCCACCATCCCCTGAAAGAATGACGGTAAAGTAATCGACGGTGGCCTCATTGACTGGTAACTCGACCAGGGGAAGATCGTCCACGGATCCGTCCGCATTGTTCCCGGGTCGTTTGTCAGGAGGGCTGGTTTTAGGCAAAAGCTGCCGGTAAGCATCTTTAAACTGGGGAAGCCAGTGTTTGGGTACGGAAAACCCATGGCCGACCTTGGGCAGCATAATGACGCGTCCGTTGCCGACCTGGCTGACATAACGCTGCGTGGCTGCGGGATCGCATACCTGGTCTATCTCTCCCTGAAGCGCGATCCAGGGAGTAGAAAGTGTGACCGGATCAAAAATATAGGTTCCTGATTTTTTGGAACCCATGGTCCAGGTCAACTGACCGCTGCCTTTACACAGGGGCTTGGACAGAGGCAGATCCGGGCAGAAACCGAGGCTGATTCCGCCCAAAAACGTATTGGGCGGTGATTGCGCCAGTGTTGCATACACCAGGGTAGCTCCGGATGAGTAACCAACCAGAACCGGCAGCTTATATGACGGGAAAGTGTATTTGACCTGCAGATACTGACTCAGGCTTTCAAAATGGGCCGCTGGATATGAGCATTTCCCGGCCACAACCCCAAGGGCTTTCAGATAATGGATAATATCAATGCCGGCGACCAGCGCACCGGTTTGGGCAAGCTCCCGGGCCATATCGATTACCCCGAGATTCCAGCCGCCATCACCGGATACGAACAAAACCACCTGATCCGGCTTATCCGCCGAGTGATAAAGATGAATCGTTCCAAACGAACCGAATTCAAGCGTATCTTCCTTCATTTCGGCCCCTGCAGGAAACGACAGAAACAGGACAAGCAATACAGTGAAAAGAAATTTCATTTTACACATGCTTCCCCCCATACACCGGCAGTGTTCATGGTGAAAATTAGAATACAATAATAAAGTTTTTTTACTTTTTTATCTTCCCGGTGGTTCATGAAAAAGTGCATGATAGATCAATATTCCGACGATTTTTTATCGTAACATGTTACCTTGAAGCTCAGGGGAGAGCAAGGTTTGAAATATTTTACAGTCTGCCAGCATTTTTGGCATTGCCACCCATTTTCCCGGCCGCCCGCTCTGAACATATTTTTTATTGATATGAAATCAAATAGATACATCTTAATTTTTTATCGTCTTTCTGGCACGCGCTTTGCAACTCCAATAAATAAGATAATTCAACACTATTCCGGCGGCTGACGCGGGATAAAAAAATCTGGATTACAAGACTGAAAGAATTGACAACACGCTTGATTTAAATATTAACTTAAGCTTAACAGATGACATTCAGATGAAGACAATAATGTTTTTATTGAAACCATAGCTTGTGGTTATTAAATTTCAAGGAGGTCACACAAATGTTTCGATCGAATTTATTAAAACTGTCCCTGATTCTCTTGATACTGTTTTCCCCTTTATTTTTTATAGGTTGCGGCGGTGGAGGCGGCGGTGATGATGACGGAGGAACGGCCAGCACGGCTGCCGTGGTTGACGAAGCATCCGTAAATAAAGGAATGGAATGGGTCGAGGAATCCATTCCCGGCTGTCAAATCGTTGAAGCCAGCCAGATTGCAGCTGGCATCCTTGGTTTGAGAAAAAATTTTGATCAATCCAGCGCACTTATAGGTCTTTTTGCCACACTGGCCGCAGCAAAAAAACAGGCCCCTGATTATCTGACATCCATAGAACTTGCCCCAATCGAAATTCAGGGGGATTGCGGTGGTACGCTCACTGTCGGCAGCGCCCATTCGAACGGGGTCACCACCTATACCCTGGTGTTTAAAAACTATTGCTTAGCGGATGAAACAACGAGCCCGCCCGGGGAGACGAAAATCAATGGCAAGCTTATCGCAAAAGAAATCGGAACGCCTGGTGATTCCGGGCCGGTCATTTCAAAGTACACGGCAGCCACGGACGGAAAGCTGACCGTTGCCACCGGCGTTGACAGGATTTCAGTGATGCTGGTCAATTTTACTTATAAACTGGGAGTTCCGGGCGTTGAGCCGGGCACTCCGACCCAGGCTCATCCGGACCAGGTCACCCTGGATCAGTTGAGCGTTAATTTTGAAACTCAAAAACGTTTGATGACGTTGTCCAATCTTTCGGCAATGTCCTATGAATCCGGTGATAACAGTGTGGCTGAACTCGCTTCCGGCCGGTTTTCAATCAGCGACAGGGGATATGTGGACGTATCAACGAGCCAGCCCGTGGTCATGAACAGCGACGGAGACCTTATTTCCGGATCGGTTGATTTTGCGGGTGCCGAGGGCAATGTCGTCACCGTCTCCGCCGGCAGTGAAACCGGTTCGTTCTCAGTTGAACTCAATGGAGAACCAATGGATGCGGGCATGGATTGTTCGTCAATCGCACTTGACAACATTCCTTTGTTATAATCTGATCCGCAATCCGGCTTTGATCCGATCATTAGAGTATTGCTGAATGGAGAATGTTTTTTTTTAACTATTCATTAACCGGATGAGACCGGGGGCGTCACTCTGGATGGTAAATAATTGGTAAAGATATCCCCCGAATCCCAAAAGCATATTTTACAAATTTATTTGTTATTCAGACAATTAAAGTTTAAAATCAAAGCTAAATATATGATTCCACCGACCTTTGAAACGCTGAAGCCTCCTTTTGTCCTCAGAACTCCAATCAACAGCATGGGTTTGCATTCACGCTTGTGAATAAAAAACAATAACTTCAAAATTTTATGGAGGAAGAGCAATGAAAAAAATCAGTCGAATCAGGGTAATGGTGTATATGATGGTTTTTCTTGGCATTATCTTCGTTCCTGCATGGTCCTGGGCTGAAGAGGCCAAACCGGGTAAAACCATCGACAATCTTCAGACAGCTTACAATGGGGAAAGCAACGCCAGCGCCAAATATCAGGCGTATGCGGTGCAGGCTGATACCGAAGGGTATCACAAAATCGCCAGATTGTTTCGCGCCGCCGCCAGCGCCGAGCAGGTTCATTTAAAGAATCATGCCGAGGTGATTAAAAGCATGGGAGCAACCCCCATGGCAGACATCAAGCTTCCAATGGTCAAATCCACCAAAGAAAACCTTGAAGACGCCATCAAGGGGGAAACCTACGAACGAAGCAAGATGTATCCGGATTTTATTGCTCAGGCGGACGATGAAAATAATGCGGCAGCGGTGCAGTCCTTCTCATTTGCTCAAGATGCCGAGGCTGAACACGCCATGCTCTATAAAAAAGCGTTGGAAAACATGGATAAGTGGAAAAAAGCCGATGTTAATTTTTTTGTATGCCCGACATGCGGCTATACGGTCGAGGACCGGCCAGGATTTGCTAATTGTCCGCTCTGCGGGATGCCGGCGGCCGATTATCTGATCATTAGCTGATGATGCGATTTCCTGTTAGTTTTCAGTGAGAGTCTGCCGTGATTTTATACTGCCCGCCGGTTGCCAGCCGGCGGGCACTTTTTTGGGCACCAAGCTGCAAGAAGCCTTTTTTTCTTTGTTATGCGTTACAGGACGACAACGTTGTTTCTTTTTTTCTTAGCCTCGTAAAGCGACTGGTCAGCCAGAATATAAAACTGGCTTTGATCCGGTATATCGGAACTTTTATATACCCGGGCACCGATTGACACGGTAAGATAGGGGCTGACATCATTGTCAGCATGTTCGATCCCTAACAATTCGATCTCTTTTCTTATTTTTTCAAGGAGATTATATGAGTCTTTGCGGTCCGTGACGGAAAAGATAATTCCGAATTCTTCCCCGCCGACACGGAACAGATAATCATCGGGACGTTTCAGGATTTTCATCAGAACTTCCGAAACCTTTACCATCACCTCATCCCCTGCCGGATGCCCGTATTGATCATTGTATCTTTTAAAGTAATCAATATCCATGATTGCCAGCGTCAGATAGCTTTCGCTTCTTCGCGCCTGCCGGATTTCCCTTTCGATCACATCATCGAAATATCGTCGGTTGAAAAGAGACGTCAGCTTATCGGTGACAGACAATTCCTCAAGGGCTTTTCTGTCTGTCACATCATTGATGATATGCCTGTAGGAAGATATTTTGGAATTTTCATCAAAAACCGGATGGATCGTCTGACTGATCCACCTGGTCTCGCCGCTGCCGTCTATTCTTCGGATATCTCCTTTCCATTCACAGCCCGTATCAATAATTCGGCATATATGATTGAAAAGATCCTTTTGATCGTCGGCATTGATAAAAAAATCACA
>JAHECJ010000264.1 GCA_024641805.1 Desulfococcus sp. | reverse complement strand
TGGGCGCATCCATCGGGTCCTGGCGGTTTGCGGCGGCATCCCAAAAAGATTTTCCTGCCGCCATCGACCGCTTCCAGTACGCCTACATTCACCAGACCTATGATGTCAAACCCACGCCGGAGGACGTCACCCGGGAAGGAGAAAAAATTTTAAACCGCCTGATGGACGCCGACGGCAAAACCGATATCTTATCCCATCCCTGTTTCCGGCTGAATATCATGGCCGTGCGAAGCAAAGGGCTGGTCGGACAGGACAAAAAATCGCGCCTGGTTCCCGGCCTGATACTGGCAGCCATCGGAAATACCGTCAGCCGACGATTCCTGAAACTCTTTTTTGAAAGAGCCCTTTTCTATGATTCCCGGAATCTCCCGCCATTCTATGATATGAACGAATTTCCCATCCACCGGGTCCGGCTGACCGAAGAAAATCTCAAATCCGCGCTCATGGCCTCCGGAGCCATCCCCCTGGTCATGTCGGGCATCAAAGATATTCCCGGCGCACCGGCAGGAGTATACCGTGACGGCGGCGTTATCGACTATCACCTGGATATTCCGTTTTTAAACGATCACCGCGGCATTGTGCTGTATCCCCATTTTACGGACCGGATTATCCCCGGATGGCTGGACAAACAGCTTCCGTGGCGGCGGCCGGCCCTGCCGCATTTAGACAACGTGCTGCTGGTCACTCCTTCCCGCCAGTTTTTAGACCGCCTGCCGTACGGAAAAATCCCGGACCGGAATGACTTTTACAGATTCAGAGGCGGGGACGCGCAGCGCATTGCCTACTGGAATACGGCGGTGGATGCGGGCAAAGAGATGGCGGATGAGTTTATGGAATGCGTGGGAAACGGCCGGATTCGGGAGTCTCTTCGGCCGATTGCGGAAATGATAAAACCGTAGATTCCACTCCAGACAATCGGGTCCTGCCAATCCTTACGGAAAAATACCGGATTAGAACCCGATTCACAGAAAAATTCAGCGCCGGAGCTCACGCCGCGGCGCTGAAACTATTTTTGCTTATTCCATCAGATCAAGGGTGATAAACGGTTCGACAATATTGTCAATGGGTGCGGCCTTCACCGTATAGGGTGTCAGGGCGTAAATATAATCATCCATAAACACGCCTCTGTACCAGTCCGGATAGTACGTCGCGTTGTTTGTCTCACCCCCGTCAGACAGGGGAATACGGCCCAGAAAATCAAAACCATAGTCATCGGTCAACCGATAGACATACAGCCCGTTAAAGGTATTGGCGCCCCCGTCCTCAGGATTTTCGGGATCTTTAATTTCATTGAGATTCACCGGCAGGGCCAGCAGATTTTTCTCCGCCAGGAATGTGATCGCCTTTTGATTGAATAAAGCTTCGGAAACCGTTCCCCGGTCCCCGATTTTCTCGCTGGCAACCAACCGGGGGACGGCAAAATCCGTGACATCATATACCGACAACCGTAATCCCTGCTCCAGGGCCTGATTGTCGACGGAAACGGTATCTTTGCCGATAGCCAGCAGATGATCGTTATCCAGCGGATGCAGATAGGTGGCATAACCCGGCGTTTTAAGTTCCCCCACTGCCATGGGGTGATACGGATCGGACAGATCAAGGGTAAAGAGCGGGTCGGCTTCCTCAAAAGTGACCAGGAAGCCGCGGTCTCCGATAAAGCGAGCAGAATAGAGCCGCTCTCCCGGCGCCAGATTTTCCAGGCGGCCGATAGCGGCAAGGTTCTTGTCTTCTTTTTTCAGGCAGAACACATGGTTGCTGGCGCTGCCGTCCCAGACATAACCCGTGGTGGTAGCGATCCGCAGAATATTGTCGTATTCCCCCAGGGAAAACCGGTTCAGAATATGCCCGCTGACTTCGCCTTCAGCGGAATACGCCACGCTGCCATTTAAAATATCGAACTGATAAATCCGGGTCTGGTATATTTCAGGATCTTTAAGGGTGCCTTCGCCGGTATCACCCTGATAGATCGTTGATATCATATAAACAGCGCGGGTTGACGCATACACATGGTGAATGTCCGCCACAAAACCGATGGCGGAAAAATCTTTTGCCAAATCCGACAGCGAAACCGTGATGAGCGACACGATCGTTCCGCCCGAAGGGGTCGCCGGCTTCACCAAATTTTCTGTCGTGACCAGGCGGCCTTCTTTGATCATGTCGCCGGATCCGTCATATAAAGCATAAGACGGTAAATAGTCATCCAGCGTCATGGACTGAAGCGCCTGGCGATTGGACTCCACCGTGGCCTCCCGGCCGGAGGCGGTCCCGTCATACCACAGTTCGAGGTCCGGCAGGTCGGGGATGAACTGTGAGATGACATGAAGATTTCCTTCGGTCACCCGGGATGCGAACAGAGACCCGTCGATCTGGATATCCTTGATAACGGACGGCGCGGACGGGACACTCACATCCGCCAGAATGATCCCTGATTTAACCCGGATCGGATTCCAGTAAGGCATGCCGACATCAATCATCTTGAGATTATCGTTGTATATCCATTGAGCGCCTTCCCCGTCCGAGGGGGTATAGAGTATCACAAGCGTTTTTTCATACAGATACAGGGAGTTCACCAAACCGTTAACGCGGATGCTGCCGGCTGTCTGCATGGATTGCGGCGGCAATGCGGAAATGATGCGCACCTCTTTTTCACCCGCAACATACAGGAACGTCCCGTCGGTTTTGACCGTATCGGATTCATCCACGCCGGCCTCCTGAATGTTGGTCTCGGAATATCCTTTTTCCCCGGCGAACGCCTTATTGTCGGTCCATCCGGGCTGAGCGTCGTTATCGAGTGCCCACAGGGTGGTTGGCAGTGCGCTCCGGGCGTATTGATCCTCAAGATATGCCGCCAGTGCCTGATTGGACGGGAATGACACAGCTTCAGGATTTCCGATTTCGGTTCCGCCCGCGCATCCGGACAAGCAGGCCGCCACTCCCAGGATAAGCAGAAAAACCAGGGTCAATGCGTCAGTATATCTAAGGCGTTTCATGGTTTCTCCCCTTCATTGTCAGGCTTTGTGAGCGGAAAAGCCTGTATATTGATCTGAACGACCTGGTTGGCATTGTCATCATCCGCAAATTCCTTGAGAATGTCCTTTCTGAAGTCCGCGATCTTTTGTTTGAGTTCACCTATCCGCTTTTTTTCAATGCTGATGGTAAGCGCGGTGATATCCCTGTTTTTTGCAGGGTGGCGTGCGATGGATTCTTCCGCCAGGCGGATCATTTCCTTGTGAAAGTTGGTGATCAGCAGGGATTTAACTTCCGGGCCGGTGGATAAAAGGGTATCGGTCTGCCGCCAGCATCCCTGTTCATCCTTGCCAATCAGCCCGAGTTCTTCAAGCCGCCGCAAAGCAAGCTCAACCTCTTTTGCCTTGACCGGCGGGATCATTTTTGCACCGATCTGCTCCGACGTCTGTTTTCGATCGCCGAACATGACCAATTCACGGATAACCGGCAAATACCACCGGGAAAAGTAATCATACCGTGCGGTTTCAATGGTTTTTAGCTTTCCGTGGGTCTTCGCGGCAAGCATTTTCCGGTAATAATGATCCCGTTCGGAATGGGCGGCAGCCTGGTTCATAAATACCATATTTTCGAAAAAATCCCGCTCCGGCTTTTTAAACTTAAACCCTTTGGCAACTGAGGCAATACTGGTGTTGGTGAGATTTCTCTGGCCTTCCATGACGAGCTTGAGAAAATTGGGGGAGGAAAACCCGGCAAGACGGGAAAAAAACCGATAGGAAAAAGAAGGGGTTGTTTCCTTTTTAAACAGAAACATGTCCTTCAAAAATTCCCGGTAATCGTTATATTCAAATATGCAAGGTCGTTTCATCACAACAGCTTATTTAGATTGGGGTCAATCTTTAAACTGACAATTTAAAAATTTCACCAAAACGCCGGCGAATAAATTGACAAGTTTAAAGACTTGACCCCTATTACATCTATTAATTATTTCATCAGGTCAAGAGGGATCAACGGTTCGGCGATACTGTCGATGGGTGCCGCCGTCACCGTATAGGATGTCACCGCGTAAATATAATCATCTATAAACACGCCTCTGTACCATGAGGGATAGTACATCCAGCTGTCTGTCGCATTTGCGTCAAACAGGGAGATACGGCCCAGCAACTCAAAATCATAGTCATCGGTCAGCTGGTAGACATACAGCCCGTTAAAGGTATTGGTGCCATAGTCCTCAGGATTTCCGGGATCTTTAACTTCATTGAGATTGACCGGAAGGGCCAGCAGGTTCTTCTCCGGCCAGAAAGCAACCGCTTTGTGATTATAAAGAGCTTCGGAATACGTGCCCCGGTCGCCGATTTTTTCAGCATGGATCAATTGAGGATTGGAAAAATCACTGATGTCATAGATGGACAACTGCAACCCTTCAATGGTTACTCTATCCCCATCGGATTTGGTGTCTTCCCCGATGGACAGCAGGTAATTATCATTTAAGGGATGAAGATAGGTCGAAAATCCCGGCACTTTGAGTTCCCCGGCGACAAAGGGATTTTCGGGATCAGACAAATCTAAAGTGAACAGGGGATCCACCTGGACAAAGGTGACTAAAAAGCCCCTTTCCCCCATAAACCGGGCGGAGTAGAGCCGCTCGCCGGGGGCTAAATCCCTGATGCTGCCGATGACATCCAGGCTGCCGCCGTTGTTCTT
>JAHECJ010000263.1 GCA_024641805.1 Desulfococcus sp. | reverse complement strand
CAGCGTGCGCCACAGCCCTCGGACCAGTTTGAAGGCTTTATACGTTTTCAGGCTCGGATCCACATACATTTCTCCCCCAAACGAAAACGACTCGACAAATTCCTTTGCCTGGGCCGGTTTCCCGCTTCCAATGGCGACCAGCGCTACCCCGACGTGGTCCAGCTCATCCTTGATTTCCATCAGTGCAGCCACCTGCTGCCGTGCGAACATTCACCCAAAATGCCGCAAAAACGTCAGCACGATTTGCCGGCTCTTCCACAGGGATTCCAGTTGAACAACATCTCCCTCCATGTTCATGACAGTCAAACCGGAGACATCGGGAACTTGTGTTTGATTTTTCATATGGACCATTTTTTTATCCCTCTTAGTGATACTTCCGCTGTAACAAGGGGCAGCGGATTTAATGGGTATTGACGATAAGGTTTTCTTTAACCGCCGATATTGCGACGGGCCTGGCGGCAACCTTTCGAAGTTTCCATTCTTGTTTTTTATAAATTCATATGGTAATTAATCAAAAGAGTTATTCGCCTGATTCTCGCATCGATGACTATTTCCCCGCTCCTTCGTGATCATCCGCAAAAGCGCAAAGCATTTAAGATATTTCATGACGGTTTGTTGTCAGGAGGATGCCATGAGTGATGAAATATATAAAAGCTTATTCGAAAACAGCTTTTCAGTAAAGCTTCTTATCCATCCGGATACCGGCGTCATCATCGACGCGAATAAAGCCGCATGCCATTATTACGGATACAAAAAAGATGAATTAAAAAGCATGGTTATACAAAACATCAACATGCTTTCGAAAGAACAGATTGCTACCGTCATCAAACAGGTTAAGACCGGGAGCCAGAACAAATTCCAGTTTCGGCACAAGATTGCAAATGGAGAAATAAAGGATGTTGAAGTTTTCAGCGGTCTGATCACCATTGGAAAGGAAGAAGTTTTATATTCAATTGTGAATGACATCTCAGAACGAAAGCGTATTGAAAACCAGATTCAGATAGAAAGAAATTTTTCGGAATCCCTTATTAACACCTTGCCGGGTGTGATGTATGTATTTGACCAATTGGGCCGTTTTAAACGGTGGAATAGAAATTTCGAGATTATTTCCGGATATTCTAAAAATCAGATCAAAAAAATGAACCCGCTTGATTTTATCGCATCAGCAGATAAAACGCGCGTCCGGGAAGCCATCGAAAAAGTATTTCGTGTAGGCAATGCCAATGTGGAAGCCGGATTCTCCACGATTCACGGACAAAGCATTCCCTTTCTTTTTACGGGATATAAGTTTACCCAGGAAAACTTAGACTACCTCGTAGGCGTCGGGCTTGACATTTCCGACCGGGTAAAAACTGAAAAAGAGAAAGAAAATCTCATCAGCAAACTGCAGGAAACATTGTCTGAAGTCAAACAACTGAGCGGGTTGCTGCCAATTTGCGCGTCATGTAAAAATATACGGGACGACAAAGGCTATTGGAATCGAATTGAATCATACATCAAGGAGCATTCGGAGGCGGAGTTCAGTCACGGTATCTGCCCGGATTGCGCCAAAAGACTTTATCCGAATCTGGATATCCACAAAAAAAAACAGTAAAGCCCCTTCCATCCATCAATCCGACCTTTTTGCCGGTGCAGAAAAATGGGCCGGTGCAAGACCGGCCCGGTTGGTTTATCTAAAAAGATAAGATGTTTCCGGCAAATTTCCAGTCAGCGCCCATCGTCACCGCAGGGACTTTTTATCCACCTTTCCCACTGCGGTCAGGGGAATGGAGTCAATAAATTCAATGATTTTAGGCACTTTATAGGGAGCCATGTTTTTTCGGCAATAAGCGATAATATTACTTTTCAGAGTATCGGCTTCCTGTTTTCCGGCGCCCGTTTTCAACTGGATCACGGCCTTGACAATCTCGCTGCCGGGCCGTTTCGGATCCGGCTGGCCGATGATGGCGCAGAACTCCACTGCATCGTGCTGATACAGGGTCTCCTCCACTTCCCGTGAAAAAACCTTGTATCCGCCCACAATGAGCATGTCCTTGGACCGGTCCATGATATAAAAGTAACCGTCTTCGTCCATGCGGACCACATCCCCGGTATGCAGCCAGATGTTTCCGTCATGTTCGCGCTTGGCGTGATCCGTTTCCCCGGGTTTGTTGTGATACCCTTTCATCACCTGGGGACCGCGCACAATCAGTTCACCGGGTTCGCCCACGGGCATGATCTGTGTTCCGGTTTCCACATCCACGATCCGGACGTGCGTGTTGGACACCGGCACGCCCACGGAGCCGATTTTCTTATTTCCCGCAAGTGGGTTGCCGGTGATGATGGGGCTGGTTTCGGTCATGCCGTAGACTTCCACCACTTTGCCCGTGCCGACGACTGACTCAAACGCCCGGATCGATTCCACAGCAAACGGGGCAGCGCCGGATACGAAAATTTTGGCCGGTGTAAAATCAAGTTTTTTAAATCCCGGATCATCAAGAAGCATCTGGTACAGGGTGGGTACATTGGCATAAATGGAAGGCGCATGGGACCGGATTTGGCTGCAGATATGTTTGGTATTTCTCGGGTCCGGAATCAGGCACTGGGTGCTGGCCGTGGCCATGGCCGTCATGCCGAACATCAGGCCGGCCAGATGAAAAAACGGAAACCCGGAACACAGCACGTCCTGGCCCAACTGAAAGTCGGTCCAGCTTTTCACCTGAGTCAGATTTGAAAAAATGTTTGCATGGGTCAGCTCCACCCCTTTGGGAAGGCCGGTGGTGCCGCCGGTGTACTGAATCAGGCAGATGCTTTCCGGCGTGACGGCCGCATCCGGTTTAGCGGGAGGATACTTTTCCATCACCTCCTTAAAGGAACGGACAATTTTGCCGTCCAGGGGCGTTACGGTTCCGGTGGGCAATTTTTTCAAGAGTTTGCCCAGAATCCGCTTTATTGCTGGCAGGTAATCGCCGATGCTCGTGAACACGACATGGGACAACCCGGGCACCTGGCCGGCAATCTTGCTCAAAACACGTTCAAAAACCGCGTCTAAGGTCACCAGCACCCGGCAGCCGGAATCATTGAGCTGATGGGAAAGTTCCTTGGGGGTCAGTAGCGGAGATACACCCGTGGCCGTGCATCCGGCCCGCATGATGCCGCAAAGGGCGATCAGGAACTGGGGAATGTTGGGCAGGCTGAGCCCCACCACATCGCCCGGCTTCACGCCGCTGGCAGATAAAAATTCCGCAAACCGGCAAGACATGTTATCCAGCTGGCGGTAAAAAATCGTGGTCCCCATAAAGTGCATGGCCGCCCGGTCCGGCGCCGCTGTCAAGCCCTCGTTCAGCGCGTCGAGATAGGTTTTTGACGGAATGTCAATATCCATCGGCACTCCCGGATCATAGGCCTTTAACCAGGGTCTTTCGTCATACCTCGTCATCATTCTTCCCTCCCCGTTTGCAGTATTGTTATCGGAATGGATCGTTTCGGACGGATTGTCGTTTTTCTCTTAAAGATTTTTTTCAGAGATTATGGGCTAACCAGCTGGAAATTATTTTTAATTTAATATATAGTAGCATAAAAAGCAATTTATACTTTCAGCCTGGAGACCGACATTTGATGATGACGCAGGATAATGCCGATACGAGCAGACCGAACCAGGAAACAGTATTATTCTTCGGTTTACCCTTTCAAATATTTTGAATTTATGATTTTATATCCAGATATCGTTGTATCAGGAACAAAAATTGCCTAATATAAATGTAGAACAAATGCGTAAGCAGATATCGACCATGCCAAAATCCGAATCAAAAAAATCCGGCGTTCTAAATAAACGGCAAAAACCAGGCCGGTGGAAACTTACTGTTTTATCAATAGCTTTATTCCTTTTATGTATGTTCGTGATTGCACGGGAGATTCAAACCTCCCGAATTCAGGCATGGTTTTTCCACCGGATCGCTAAAAATTTCACCTACGCGGTTGAGAACGGTCCGAGCGACGCCATTCGCTTTCCCGTGCAGGGCCCATACGATACCCGCCTGGGGTATAATCGCATCCCTGAATGGACCTTGAAAATGCGGGAAAAAGGATATACGGTTAGCTCGCAGGCCCGCTGGTCGCCGGATCTCCTCAAATACACGGACCTGGGATTTTTTCCGGCTTATAAAGAAAAAACCCAGGCCGGCCTGCACATTCAAGACCGGAAAAACCGGGAAATCATGCATACCCTTTTTCCGCAGAATGTATACCCGGATTTTGACTCCATACCGCCGATTCTCATCCAGATGCTCCTGTTTATCGAAAACCGGTATCTTCTTGAACCCTCGTCACCATATGCAAACCCTGCCATTGAATGGAAGCGGCAGCTAAAAGCCATATCGGATGCCGCCATCAATCTTTTTGATGAAAGCCATCATGTGGCAGGGGGAAGCACGCTGGTGACACAGATCGAAAAGTTCAGGCATTCGCCCGGGGGAGTGACCATCGATATCCAGGAAAAAGTCCGCCAGCTTGTATCGGCATCTTTCAGGTCTTACCTGGCCGGAGAGCGGACCGTCGACGCCCGCAGGCAAATTGTTCTGGATTATATCAATTCGATTCCGCTGGCGGCGGTTCAGGGATTCGGTGAAGTCAACGGCCTGGGGGACGGTTTGCGGGCATGGTATGGCATGGAGTTTGAGACGCCCAATCGTATACTG
>JAHECJ010000262.1 GCA_024641805.1 Desulfococcus sp. | reverse complement strand
CGAAGCTGATCTGAGGTTTTGAAACCACTTCTATGTAAAAGTTATCGCATTCATTCTGTTACAGAATGGCTAAGTTAAAACTCAAAGGCCAGCTGCGTGGTAACCACGTCGCTTTTATCCTCATTGTCAAATTCCTGGTACAGGTATTCCAGTCCTAAGTATGTATTTTCAAACGGAGAACAGAAAATAATCCCACCATAACGGCTTTCCGGCAAAAAGTCATGACAATCATTGGAGCCTTCATATTTCACGCCAAATCCGATGTCCGACAGGAAAACATAGGCGATTTCAAAATTCCACGCGCCGGGTCTGAGCCGTTTTCCGCCGTCGCCAAAGCTGAGCTCTCCGGCGTTGAATTTATCCTGTTCCGCTTCGAACAGCCCGCTGATGGAAATTTTTTGAAACCAGTGATCCAGTGACGGCTCTTCCATGGATTTTTTTCCAGTATTTCAATTCGTTTTGATAAATCCTCGATTCGTGTTTCAGATGATTTTTCATGAAGCGCCCAGGCAGGGGTTGCCGCCATCAGTCCCGAGATCAGCAAGGACACGAAGGTTCTTTTTGTTTTCTTCATGCAAAAAAACGCCTTTCAGCAAGATCTATTTCTCCTTCCAGGGAAGAAATTGAACCCAGATGACCGCACCCAACTCCACGTCTTTTTTAACGCCGTTTTTTTCCAGCTGGAAATCAGCGGTGTTTAGCGCCGCAAACCCCCACCAGCCGGGCCGGGGCGTTGCATAGGAGAACACGCCGTTGGCATCTGCCTTGATGGTCTGGGCCACCATGTAGTCCGTGGGCGCCTCGGCTTTTTTGTCTTTGTTGTAATACTCGACTTCCACGTCCGCAAAAGGGACCGGTTTCCCGTCCAGTTTGACGATGCCCTGGAACAGGTTGCCGCTATAAAGGGCATAGGGTTTGGATAACGGGACAATTTCCGTTTTCAATCCGGCTTCCGCATCCCATCCGTCATCAATGCCGAAAGCGGTCACTACCGTCTTGGTGTAATGGATGATAAAGCCGTCTTCCATGGGTTCCCAGTAAGGCTCGGGTGTCATGCAGAACATATAGACCCCTGGCCGTTTCATCAGATAAGACGTCTTCCATGCCTTATGGCCCATGACGTTTGTTTCGGTCAGTTCGGGTTTCAGGTCTTTTTCCTGGCCGTTTTCAACCACCACAAACGATGCGGGTTTTTCCATGTCCATTCCGATAATTTCAAACGGGTGGGAAAAAGAGAGATTCAATTCGATGGTCCGGTTGTCATCGGCCATCACCATGGAATCCGATGGAATGATCATGCCGAAATGGGCAAATCCCGGGGATGCGGACAGCAAAAAGGCGGTTAAAATAGCGGCAAAGACGATGTTTTTCATTTTTTCCTCCTTATTCGGGGTAATAAAATCAAACTGTTTACGAAGCCATCAAACAAAAAAAACCACGAAAGATCCGCACACCTTCATGGTGCGAAAACCTTCGTGGTTTATATTTTTAATAAAAATTAAGTTGTCTGTTTTGTTTATTGCCGGCTTCAGCCGGCAGCTTTTTGTTCAGTTAGCGGGTTGCCATTGGTTTGTCAACCGGAAATAGTTCCGTTGGTCAGAATTTCATCAAAACCGGCCCTGACAGCGGCGTGCGCAAGAAAATCCGTGTCCGGCAGAAACGCGATGGTTCGTGCGTTTCGTTGATGAAAATAATCGACAATCGATTTTTTAAATAATGGGAAATTAGCAAAATTCGGTGGCAGCGCATAGGTCCGGCCCGGTTTTATGGATCCCAGGGCCGGCAGGCCGAAGATCACCGAAATCCCGGCCCGCCAGCATTCAATTCTTCTGGCATAGCAATCCGCATTCGGGAAAAAGGATTTTAACAGCTTTTCATGCCCGGCCGTCCAGGTCAGGAATTTCGCCTGCCGGCAGAGCTGATTTTCAAACTTGTTTTGCTGTGCCCATGCTGCCAGCGCCCGAATGGTTTTTTCCCCGCTTTCCGGTTTGATGTCAAAAGTCCAGCGGCAGTTGCGGAATCCTTCTATAAACTGTTCAAAAAATAAAAACCGTTCCCCCCTTGCCATCCGGAAAGATTCCAGTTCCCGGCGGGTCAGTTCACTGACCCGCCGGGAATCTCCGGTCAGGCGGGAGATAGATTCATCATGAATCAGGACAAGGTGACGGTCTTTTGTCATCCTCAGATCGGTTTCAAGACATTTAAATCCGATTTCCACCGCTGCCTGAAACGCGCCCACGGTGTTTTCCACGGCATCTGTCTTATAACCCCGGTGGCTGATCCACACGGGGGGTTTTAAAGCAAGGGGCATCGTTTCCTGTTCCTGCATAGAGCGATTGGCGATTAAGGATATATAATATATTTGCCGGAATTCGGCAATCTTTGTTAAGCATTTAATTTTTTAATGACTTTTTAGCCTTACGGGCCCCTTGCTTATTGGTAATTTCTTTGGTAATACAATGACGATTTTGTGAAAAGCTGCTTATTCCATGGCGCCTTATTTTTGCAGTTAGGAGATTAAGTGATTTTTCCGGAAGGTGTCAGGTGTCAGGGAAATGGGCCTGAATACAGACACCTGAAAACCTCTTTTGTAAAAAGAGTATTACTATGTTGTGCGGCAATTTTTTCCCGCCACACGGCCCATAAAAAAAAGACCTGTTTTCACAGGCGATACGGATTATGAAATTTTTATTAAAATTGATGAAATGGCTGATCTGCCTGACCGTGGCGGGGATCGTTTTCGGAATGGCCGGGTTTGCGGGGATTTATTTTTATTTTGCCAGGGACCTGCCGAAAATTTCGACTTTGAATGATTACCGGCCGCCGATTATCACCTCGGTGTATTCGGATGATAACCGCAAGATTGCCGAATTTTATGAACAGCAGCGTGTTATCATTCCGCTTTCCGAAATGCCGGAACACTTGATTCAAGGGTTTGTATCCGCTGAAGATTCAAGGTTCTATCATCATGGGGGCATCGATTTTCACAGTATTTTGCGGGCGTTTTTTAAAAACCTGCAAGCCGGGGCCATCGTCCAGGGCGGCAGCACCATTACCCAGCAGGTGACCAAGTCTTTTCTGCTCACCCCCGAACGCAGTTATCAGCGAAAAATCAAAGAGGCTATTTTAGCCTACCGCATTGACCGGAAGTTTACAAAGGACCAGATTCTTTTTCTTTATTTAAACCAGATTTATCTGGGAAATGGCTCATACGGCGTAGAGGCGGCTGCCCAGAATTATTACGGGAAACCCGCAAAGGACATGAACCTGGCCGAATGCGCTATGCTCGCCGGCCTCCCTCAGGCGCCCAGCCGCTATTCCCCGTTTAACTTCCCTGAACGGGCCAAAAAAAGGCAGATTTACGTGCTGCGGCGGATGGCGGACGAAGGATATATCACGGAATCCGAGGCAACGGAGGCCATCAATGTAACGCTGGATATCCGGCCCCGCCGGAACTGGTATCGGGAAAATGTTCCTTTTTATACGGAACAGGTCCGGCAGATGCTGGTGGACATGTTCGGACGCGAAAAGGTTTATAATGAAGGTCTTCAGGTCTATACCTGCGTGAACATAGAAATGCAGAAGATGGCGCGCGCGGCCGTCAAAAAAGGCCTTGCGGAACTGGATAAGCGCCAGGGCTATCGGGGACCGCTGGAACATCTTTTGCCGGGGCAGATTGAAGGCTTTTCCCGAACCATTGAAGAACAGATGAAAGAAGCGCCCTTGAAGGAAGGCATGATGGTCAAAGGGGTGGTGATCCAGGTCAATGACCATGCCGACCTCGTGACAGTCCGAATGGGGAACGAACGGGGATTGATTGCGCTTAAGGATATGAAATGGGCCCGAAAGCCGGATCCGGAAGTGGATTATTTTGAAACCACCGTGACGGAACCCAGCAAGGTTCTGGGGGTGGGAGATGTCATTTTCGTCCGGGTGATTAAAAGGGAAAAGGGCCAGCAGACCTGGGACCTGGCGCTGGAACAGATTCCGCAGGTGGAATCAGCGCTGCTCTCCATTGAAGAAGGAACCGGTGAGGTGAAAGTCATTGTCGGTGGACGGGACTTTGCAAACAGCCAGTTTAACCGTGCCATTCAATCCAGGCGTCAGCCCGGATCCGCGTTTAAGCCGATCATCTACGCCGCTGCCCTGGATAAAAATTTTACGCCTGCAACGGTGATCGTAGATTCTCCCATTGTCTTTGAAGACGAGGATCATGAGTTTACATGGAAGCCGGATAATTATGATAAAACATTCCACGGGTTTACCTTGTTCCGGGAAGGTCTGATCAAATCGCGAAACGTGATTACCGTAAAAATTCTTCAGGATATCGGCATTGATTATACCATTAATTATGCCAGGAATATGGGCATCACCGCAAAGCTGGACAGAGACCTGTCCCTTTCTCTCGGCTCATCCGGGCTTTCCCTGCTGGAACTGGTGAACGCGTATTCCGTTTTTGCAAACCAGGGGAAACTGATTGCTCCCTGTTTTATCAAAAAAGTGCTGGACCGGGATGGAAATGTGCTCATGGAGTACAATTTAGAACCCAAGCAGGTGATCGACGAAAGCACGGCGTATATTATCACTCATTTGATGGGCGAGGTGGTGAATTACGGCACCGGTTGGCGAATCAATGCCTTGAAACGGCCGGTGGCTGGAAAAACCGGAACCACTAACAATTTGAATGA
>JAHECJ010000261.1 GCA_024641805.1 Desulfococcus sp. | reverse complement strand
ATTCCCGACTGTTTCTGGTGTTTTTTCTGAGGGTTGACTCTTTTCCCGTTGCGAATCCAGATTTCTTCCGTCTGGCAGATCAGAGCGTCCGGGTTTTTATTAAAGAACTCCACCTGGGTGGAAAGTTTTTTGGGGTACCAGTAATCGTCCGAATCCAGAAATGTGATTAACGCGCCGGCTGAAACTGAAATGCCTTTATTTCGGGCGGTGCTTACCCCCGAATTGGCCTGATGGATGACTTTGATGGACCCGGCATATTGTTTGAGAATGGATTCCGTGCCATCGGTTGAACCGTCGTCGACAACAATCAGTTCAAAGTTCTTGTAGTCCTGTTTCAGCACCGAATCGATGGCTTTTTTTAAAGTCCATGCACGGTTATAGGTGGGAATGATAACGCTGACCAAGGGGGTGTTGATATTTTTAGTCATTATATACCAATCAGACTGTTTTTATAAATTCTTATTTGAAGGGGATTGACAACCGGTATACTCCGTATTCAAGGGTTGCCTTGACTGCGGCGGCACCTTTTTCAAAAACCCGCATCATTTCCTTGTTGGCGGGCAGAACATCCGCGGTAAATCCCTGGAGGCCTCGTTCCTTGGCCAGGCGCATTAATTGTTTATATAGAAAGGTCGCGATACCGAGGTTTTGATACTCTTCATCCACAACGAACGCAACATCGCCGTAAGGCCGTTTCGGATCTTTAACGTATCTGGCTTCCGCGATAATATGACCCGTGCCCATATCCCCCACCAGCCCGACAATCGACATGACCTTGCCGTAATCCACGTTGACATATTCCTGCATCTTGGAATGCGGCATGGTTTTAAGGGGTGTAAAATACCGGTAATACACTTGTTCGTCGGAGAACCGGTAAAACAGGCGTCGCATTTCCTCTTCATCGGATGGGCGGATCGCGCGGAATCGGACGGATACATTATTCTTGAAAGTGTGTTTGCAATGGGCATCCGACGGGTAGAGGTGGGCATTTTCCTTAATGAAAATCTGATCGCCATAAATAATTTTCTGGGCTTTGGCCTCTTCAATCAGGTTGGCCCGGTCCTCCGGATGCGCGATTTCAATGAGCGCCAGCGCCCTTTCCCGCATTGTCCGGCCGTTTAAATTGGCGACGCCGTACTCGGTGGCCACCAGGTCGACGGATTCCCGGACATTCAGGCGGTTGGGGATATCCTCAAGGGAGATCTTGATATTGGCTTCACCTTTCAGGTTCCGGCTCGGCAGTGCAAAAATGGAATAGCCGTCATCGGATATTTCCGCGCCGTTGACAAAGTCGATCACTTCGGCCGTGTCCGTGGTGACGTTGCCTTTTCCCACATGCAGGGCAATACTGCCGGTAAGGTCTATTTTACGGATGTTAATAATGGCGACAAACCGCCGGTTTTTACCGATGCGCATGGGATTGAACACCTTGTCGATCCCCTGGAATTCCACCAGCGGATTCCCGTCCAGCCAGTTTAGCAGTTTCTGGGTGCCCATGGCATAGGAAGTGAGGGTTTTTCCCGGGAAAATACTTTTATACCGGTTGGTGACCGCCCCGCTGTTGACCAGGTCCATGAGGGCGTCGGAGAATATCGGGGAGTGGACCCCCAGGTCCTTTTTCTGCATCAGGTGTTTGGCCAGGGGTTCAAACAAAGGGCCAAAGGAAAACGAGATGCAGCTGCCGTCTTCAATGGCGGAGGCCACATTGGCGGCGACCTTGTCAAATACCGGATCAATGGGCCACCGTTCAAAATAGATCGGTTTTTCAGTTGATTTGACCAGCATGTCAAATTCATGGATGGAAACAAATGTGTTGCCCAGGGTCTGGGGAATATCCGGATTGATTTCACCGACAACAATTGCCGCCTGGTCCATCACCAGCCTGGCAACGTCAACAGCAACGCCAAGGCTGCAGTAGCCAAGCTTGTTGGGCGGCGTAATTTGAATAAACGCGACGTCAAAAGGGATCTGGCGAGAGGCGATCAACTGAGAAAGCCGGGAAAAACGGCTGGGAATCAGATCCACCCGGCCTTCAACGATGGCCTCCTTGGCCACCCAGCCGGAAAAAAATGTCTTCAGGCGGTATTTCAAATTTTTAAGTTCTTTGATGGAGATGGCGTCTCCAAAGCTTAACAGCTGAAAAAGTTCCAGATCCTGAAGATTGTCCGCATTGGAAGCCATCAGGTGTTTAACGAGCGTCCGCGGTTCAGCCGCGCCGGTTCCCAGAAAAATGCACATGCCGGGTTGGATTTTTTCAAGAACTTTTTCCGGTGTTACCACCAGGTCTTCCCAATTTGTTTTTTGTGTCTCAGTCATTTTTCATATATTTTTAATTAAATTTGTTAATTTTGGATAAAAAATCCCCTTACCTTTATTTGTCAGTTAAAAGCAAGGGGATTTCATTTATGGTGAAAAATTTGTATCCACTGAAAGACGAATTGATCAGTCTTTCGGATACATTGAATCGATTTGTTTTTTGTAAGCTTCGAATGCCACATTCTTTTTAACCTTGAACGTGGGGGTCATCATTTTATTTTCGACCGTAAACTCCGGTACCAGCGTGACTTTCTTGATGGACTCAAATTTCGCAAAATTCTTATTCTTTTCCGCAACCTCATCGTTAATCAGCTTGATAATTTTATCATTGGTCAGCAGGTCTTCAAATTTATCAAACTTGATCCCTTTTTCATTGGCATATTCCTTGACATTGTCCGGATCCAGTGTGACCAGCGCCGTCAAAAATTTCCGACGGTCGCCGATGACGCAGACCTGGTTGATGTATTTGGAGGTGGCAATTGTGCCCTCGATAGCGGACGGAGCGATATTCTTGCCGCCGGCGGTAATAATGAGGTCTTTTTTACGGCCGGTGATCCGCAGGAAGTTCTCGGAATCGATTTCGCCCAGGTCGCCGGTATGGAGCCAGCCGTCGGGGGTAATGTCTTTGGCGGTTTCTTCCGGCATCTTATAATATTCCCGCATGACATTGCGGCCGCGGAACAGGATTTCACCGTCTTCGGCGATTTTCTGTTCAATCCCCGGTCCCGGAGGGCCCACCCAGCCGACGCGGTAGTTGTCGGGCCGGTTTACGTTGGTAAAGGACGTATTTTCCGTCATGCCGAGTCCTTCAAGCACAATCACATCGGCGCCGATAAAGAATTTTGCAATGGTCGGATCGAGCGGGGCCGCGCCGCTGATACAGAACCGCAGCCGTCCGCCCAGGGCAGCATGGAGTTTTGAGAATACGAGTTTTGAGGCGATTTTGTGTTTGATGCCGAGCATCAGCGGAACCGGCTGTTTGTTCAGGCGGCAGTCCGCCATCTGGTCGCCGATGCCTCTGGCCCAGTTGAATATTTTCAGCTTGGCGCCGCCGGCGGCTTCGGCACCGCTGACGACTTTCGAGTACACTTTTTCATAGATTCTGGGCACGCTCGGGAACCAGTGCGGCCGGGCCATTTTTAAGTCATCCACAATGGTGTCCATTCCCCGGGCAAAATTGGTGGTGGTGCCAAACAGCATGGACGCATAAACCAGTGTCCGGGCAAAGATGTGGGCCAGCGGGAGGAAGAGAAAACCCTCATCCCCTTCTTTGACTTCCGCGCAGCCTTCAACGGACTGGGCGGTGAAGATGACATTGTCCTGGGTGATCACCGCACCCTTGGGCACGCCGGTGGTCCCGGAGGTATATACGATGGTCGCGACATCCTGAGGCGTTACTTCTTTAACCCGCTGCTGATAATCTTTTTCGGAGACCTTTTTCCCCAGCGCAAGGAAATCCTCATAGCTGATAATCCAGTCATCCTGCGTCTTTCCATTAAAAAGGATCACTTTCCGAATATTGGGGATATCTTTTTTGATTTTGAGGATCTTATTCAGCTGATCCTGATTTTCAGCAAAAATAACAACCGAATCGGAATGGTTGATGATGTATTTGCAGTCTTCCGCCAGGTTTGACTGGTAAATGCCGACGGTTGTTGCACCGGAGCATGTGGTGCCCATATCGGTCAACACCCATTTGTAGCATGAATAACTCAGAATGATGACTTTGTCACCTTTCTGAACATCCAGTGCCATGAGGCTTTTACCGACCTGTTTGACCTGGTCATAAAATTCAGCCCATGTGACTGATTCTGACGTGCCTTCCGAATCCAGAAACCACCGATAAGCTGTTGTATCGGGCTTTGTATCAACTGTTTTCTTCAATAACTGGTGGATATTCTGGTAATCTACGATGCGCATGGCTGCCTCCCTTTTTGGGTTAAAATTTCGGAAAGATACCTCTGTAAGCTATTATTGGACATGGTCTGACGGCAGTTTACCGCATTCTCAGCCAACAAATATGGGATTAGTTATATACCAATATGGAAGATAAGGATTTATGTCAAGTATTTTCAGCTTTTTGGTTAGCTTCCTGTAATGTTCTAGTCATTTATGAAGTTATCAGTGAAAAAGAACCCCGGTATATCCCACAAAAGAATCGCCCGGATGTTTTTCATAACTTGAGCTATACCCGACCAATTCAGTGCGTGTTGCCCCGAGCTGTTTCGCGGCGGCGACAGCCGCCGCCGCTGCGCCGCTGTAGCATGCGTTATGACTGGCAAGCCCTTCGGTAATCAACCCTTCGGAATCCATATCCAGCATCCGGTCAATGGCTTTCCGGTCATTCTGATCCCGGGCCCAGTCCACTGCATCCTTGCCGG
>JAHECJ010000260.1 GCA_024641805.1 Desulfococcus sp. | reverse complement strand
TGATAATTGCTTAAATGATTTCCAATGGATAATTTAATGTGCCTATTAACTATTTTCAGCTTGAAGCATTATAATCATACACAAATATTGGGGTTTACTGAGTTTTTAATATTCAGTTTCACCAACTTGGCTCATTGTCCCAGAATTACTGTCTTTCAATGCTTTTGAGCTGAGAATTGTATAGAAGCACATAATTTAATTATACCTCTAAACTATTTTCAGCTTGAAATATGATTTTCATACTGAATTATAAAGATTTTACTGATTTCAATTTTTTCAATTATATCGATTTGTCTTATCAACCAAAAAGTAATGGCTTTCCATGCTCTTAACCTTAGAATTCTTTAGAGGCAGATTTAGTTTGAATCGGATGCCTCCGCGCCCGGAATAAAGGCACGGATGAACGAACACCATCGACCCGTTACGAAAAAAGGATAGCATTGCGCCGTTTATATCTAACTTCCGGGATACTATTGATTTTATGTCTGGCCGCCGCAGCCTGCGGATATCGATTTTCAGGCAGCGGTGAATTGCCGGGAGGCGTTAAGACGCTTAGTATCGGTGTTTTTACAAATCGCACCGGTGAAAAAGGCCTCGAAACCTGGATCGCCAATGATTTGATTTACCAGTTCACAAGATTTGACAGCCGACGACTGGCGGATAAAGCCGTGGCAGACGCCGCATTAACCGGAAGTGTCACATCCGTAAAATCCGTGACGATCTCCCATGAAAACCCCGAAACACCGACCGAAAGACGAATTCAGGTGACGTTGGACCTTAAATTGACATCAGCGGACGGCAGCCTGTTATGGTCGGCCAACAGCATATCCGCATATGAAACATATCAGTTCAGCACAGACAAAGCACAGACTGAAAAAAATAAAAAATCCGCTTTGGCAACCCTTTCAAACCGAGTTGCCGAGCGGATTTATTATCAATTAACAGATAATTTTTAACAATCTGTTCTGATGATGATTTTAGCGGGTCGGGAAGATTATGACGCGGTCGTGCGATTGACCCTTTTCGCCAGCCGGGAAATTTTTCTTGAAGCCGTTCGGGGATGGATGACACCTTTTTTAGCTGCCGTATCAATAACTGACTTCGCTGAATTTAACTCATCGCTGATGGTCTTTGCATCGCTGTCTTTTCCCAGAAGATTAATCTTCTTAACAACCCCCTTAATGCGGGTTTTAACCGTCCGGTTGCGCAGACGCCGTTTTTGATTTTGTATATCTCGTTTAAGCGCGGATTTATGATTTGCCAATGTTCAAGCTCCTTTATACTGTTTTTTGCAAAAATATAAAAGAGATTGATACCCGATTGAACCGGTTGTGTCAAGAAATTTATATGAAAATATAATTTATTAAAACACCCGAAATGTTTTCTGAATATTTATAAAATAAATTAACCGCCGTCCATGAATAATGAAAAAAAACAGATTACACGAGCGGCCGGGGTCATCGGAATCTCCACGTTGATCAGCCGTATCCTCGGATTTATCCGGGACATGGTGATTGCATGGTTTTTCGGTGCCGGCCTTCTTTCCGACGCTTTTTTTGTGGCTTTCCGACTCCCGAATCTGTTCCGGCGGCTTTTCGGCGAAGGATCCCTTACGGTTGCCTTTGTCCCGGTCTTTTCCGAATATATTTCCAAATATGGAAAAGAGGAAGCCTTTCAAATGGCCCGGTCCGCCGTTCGAATGCTGTCGGCAATACTGGTCATTATCACCATCTTCGGTATTATCGCGGCCCCGGGAATTGTTCGCATCATCGCGCCCGGATTTTTCGGAACAAAATACGCAATTACCGTTCTCTTAACGCGTATTATGTTCCCCTATGTTTTCTTTATCTGCCTGGTCGCTCTCTGCATGGGAATTTTGAATGTACTCGGCCATTTTGCGGCTCCGGCCCTGGCACCGGTTGTTTTAAACCTTTCGATTATCGTATCGGCTTTATATATTTCACCGGCTCTGTCCGAACCGTCCATCGGCCTGGCCATCGGGGTCATCATCGGCGGAATACTTCAACTGCTGCTGCAACTGCCGTTTCTTATTCAGAAAAAATTCTTTTTCTGGCAGAAAGCCGCTTTTTTTCACCCGGGCCTGAAGAAAATAGGGATACTGATGCTGCCATCTGTTTTTGGTGCAGCGGTTTATCAGATTAATATTCTTGTCGGTACGCTGTTGGCTTCTTTACTTGCGGAAGGGAGCGTCTCGTATCTCTATTATGCGGACCGCCTCGTTCAGTTTCCCCTCGGCATCTTTGCGATATCCATGTCGGTGGCCGTACTTCCCAGTTTGTCCCGTCAGGCGGCATCTATGGATATGCAAGGACTGACCGAAACGTTTTCATATGCCATAAGACTCATTTTTTTCATTACTCTTCCGGCAACAACCGGATTGATTATGTTACGCTATCCCATTATTTCCCTGCTGTTTGAAAGAGGCGCATTTGATACGGCCAGCGCCAAAAATACTGCGGATGCGCTTTTGTATTTCAGTGTCGGTCTATGGGCATTTTCAGCAGTCCGCATCGTGGTTTCAACGTTTTATGCTTTGCAGGATACCAAAACACCCGTCAAAACGGCGGTTATCTCCATTCTGGCTAATATTATTCTGGGGCTCTGCCTGATGGACCCTCTGGCCCATGGCGGCTTAGCCCTTGCCACATCACTTTCTTCCATGCTCAATTTTATTCTTTTGATCATGGCATTAAGAAAAAAACTGGGCGCTTTGGGCTGGAAAAAGATCATTGAGTCTATTGCCAAATCTGTGATATGTTCATTTTTCATGGGATTTGGCCTGTGGGCCTTTGTATGCTTTCATCATGACGCGGAAACGACTTCGCACCTCCGCCTGCTGTGGACGGTGACCGAGGGGATCATTATCGGGATTTCCGCATACGGTTTGGCCGCCTATATACTGAAATGCCGGGAGCTTAAAGACATCATAAAAATTCTTAAAAAAGGGTGAGCATCTTTTACGTGAAACCGTCTCTTTTGAAAATTACATTTTTTTTCGGCGTACTGATTTTAATCTCCTACATGGCATTAATCATCATGGGAGATAATGGATTTCATGATTTGAATGCCATGAAACAGGAAGTCATCGATTTAAAAGCCCAGAATGACGTACTTCAGCAGAAAAACATTGAATTGTACCGAAAAATCAAACGATTGAAGGAAGATCCGGAATTTATTGAAAATGTCGCCAGACAAGAACTCAAAATGATCACGAGCGATGAGATCGTTTTTAAATTCACGGATAAAGAGGATGATGTCGTAAAAACCCAAAACCCGACGGCAAAAGAACAAAAAGGAAATAACCAATGAACAACCCGGCCCAGCAGTATACGAAAACCCTTGCAAAACTTTACGCCGACCAGGGACATTATGACAAGGCCATCGAAGTGTATCAGCATTTGATAAAACAATTTCCGGCCCGGGAAGACATATTAGATGATTTCTCGGATTTAAAAGTCAAAATTCAGCGGATAAAGACGTCCAATGAACCGGAACTGGCCGTATTATTTCGTCAGTGGTTCGATCTGCTGATCAAATACAAGCAGATCCACGACATAAAAAAACAGACATAAAAGAAAATATTGAACATGGAACGTTCAATACATTTAAACTCAAGATTCCCTTTTCATCACAGGTCGACAGCCCGATCCATCACCGTCCGACCCTTTACCTCCCGGACGCTTGCCGCCGAGACAACGGGATCATGTTCAAAACATAAAATCCAGTGTTCGGCAATGGCCCGGGACAATAGCTGATCCTTTTCATCCATGATATTCAAGGGATGATTATCATAGCTCATATGCCAGGCAGTGGGAATGTGCGCGGATGTCGGGATTAGATCCGCACAGAAAAAAAGAGATGTTTGCTCTCCTTTCACCAGAAGATGCTGCTGCCCCTCGCTGTGCCCGTCGGTAACAATCAGGTCAATCCCGTCAAAGAAATCATCAACTGGTCCATTGACGATATTTAAAACCCCCTCTTCCAAAAGGGGCATGAAATTATCCGGGATATAACTGGAACGGTCCCGAATCGATGGATTAAGGGCCAGTTCCCATTGCGCCTGCTGAATATAGTATGTGGCATTGGGAAACGTGGGCAGGATTTTGCCGTCAATCATGCTTGTGGAGCCACCCGCATGATCAAAATGGAGATGGGTGAGGACAACATGGGTGACATCGTTCACGGTCAGTCCAGACGGGGCCAGGCGGTCAGCCATCGTACAGACCGGGGTCTGAATATCATAAATTTTTCTTAACTTATCGGGCAGTTTGTCGCCGATTCCGGTATCGACCAGAATAACTTTGTCATTCCCCCGGATAATCAGAGACCGGGCCAGCATGGGAATTCTGTTTGAGTCATCCGCGGGAATCTTTTTTCCCCAGAGGTTTTTCGGCACTACACCGAACATCGCGCCCCCATCCAGGAGAAACGAATCCATTACCACCGTAAAACAGTCATAGCTTCCGAAGCGCATGATTACAATTTCCCGCAAATCCCTCTTCAGCTTTCGGGCTTTTCTTCCTTGTGCCTTTCAGCTTCTTCTTTTCAGTCTTCTCCTTCAACCTGCGACCCTTTTTTTTTGCAATTACAGCGGCTTTTTTTTCTTCAAGGAGCTTAGAATATCCCGAATGGATTCCGGGTATTCATCTGACTGAATCCGCTTGATGATTTTTAATGCGGTC
>JAHECJ010000259.1 GCA_024641805.1 Desulfococcus sp. | reverse complement strand
ATCTGTTTTTATACCGACACAATGAAGATATTGACGTTGTCATAGAAGGCGACGGGATCACTTTTGCGAAACGATTTTCCAAACTGTATGGGGCCCGAATCAATGCTTATGAAAAATTCGGAACAGCGATTATCATCTTCCCGGATGGGTTTAAAATTGACGTCGCTTCCGCCCGAATGGAATATTACAATGCGCCGGCGGCTTTGCCCACCGTTGAAATGAGTTCAATCAAAATGGATCTTTTCCGTCGCGATTTTACCATTAACACCCTGTCGGTTGCACTGAACGCCTCCGCTTTCGGGCATCTCATCGATTTTTTCGGCGCCCAGCGGGACCTGAAGGAAAAAGTGATCCGGATTCTTCACAACTTGAGTTTTGTGGAAGACCCGACAAGGGCGTTTCGGGCAATCCGGTTTGAACAGCGCTTTGGTTTTAAGATCGGAAAACTCACTTCCGGGCTGATCGAAAACGCAGTGAGAATGGATTTCTTCAAACAGCTTTCAGGCCGCAGAATCTTTTCCGAACTTTGCCATATACTGAAAGAAGACAACCCGACACCTTACCTGATCCGACTGAACGAATACAATCTGCTCAAAGTCGCGGACCCGTCATTTGCATTAAACCAGAAACTGATTTTCTATTTCAACTCAGCCAGAAAAGTGCTTTCCTGGTTTGATCTCCTTTTCACCGAAGAGACGTATATGAAATGGGCGGTTTATTTCCTCATCCTGCTCCGCCATGTGAATCAGGAGAGGTCTGAAGAAATCTGCTGCCGACTGGAACTGGCGCCCCGATACCATAAAATCTTTATCAAAGAACGGCTGTTTGCAGAGGAATCCCTGAACCGGCTTTACCGGAACATGCCGAATAAAGCTAGCGATATATACAGAGAGCTCAAAGATCTGAAACTTGAACTGCTCCTTTATATCATGTCCGTTACAACCCATCAGAGTCTCATCAAAAATATTTCATATTATGTGACTGACCTCAGAAATGTAAAACTTTCAGTAAGCGGCAAGGACATAGAGGCATCAGGCCTGCGTCCCTCCCCTGTTTACGGGAAAATACTTTCCGCAGTAATGGATGCAAAATTAAACGGTCTTATCAAATCCGATGAAGAAGAAATGGAGCTTTTAAAAAATTATGTTGCCGAATTTTCCAGTGATTGAATTTATTATCATCATTATTCCTCTTCTGATTGCGGTAACCGCCCATGAATATGCCCATGGTTTTGCCGCATTTAAACTGGGAGACACCACCGCCAAAGATGCCGGACGACTGAGCTTAAACCCTGTCAGACACCTGGATGTGTTCGGGTCATTTATTCTGCCGCTGATATTAAAATTATCCGGGGCGCCCATTTTATTCGGGTATGCCAAACCTGTTCCCGTCAATTTTTCAAATCTTAAAAACATCCAATCCGGGACCCTCTGGGTCGCCTCCGCAGGCGTCATCACCAATTTTGCCCTTGCACTTGTCTCCGCAGGGGGATTTCAGTTGATCAGCCATACCCAGTCTTTCTGGCAAAATATGGTTTTAGCGCCATTGGTGCTGATCATTCTCAAATTATTTTTCTACAGCGTAATGATCAACCTTGTGCTGGCTATTTTCAACCTGATCCCCATCCCGCCCCTTGACGGGGGACGAATTCTGACCGTTCTATTGCCGATGCATATCAGCGAGAAATTCAGACGCATTGAACCGTTCGGATTTGTCATATTAATTCTGCTCCTTTTAACAAATTCGCTTGATCTTTTGATTACATTTTTTATAACTCCTTTGATAAAATTGCTGCTCAGCACTTGAGCCTTCAATGTCAAATATATTTCTACAGGAAAAGACCACGATGACTGAAAAAAAAAGAATCGTCAGCGGCATGCGTCCCACCGGCGCGCTGCACCTCGGCAATTATCACGGCGCACTTGAAAACTGGATTTCCATGCAGGACACCTATGACTGCTTTTTCTTTATCGCAGACTGGCATGCGTTGACCAGCAATTACGAAAATCCGGGCGATATTCCCGCCTATACCCGGCAAATGATTATCGACTGGCTGAGCGCCGGACTTTCTCCTGAAAAAAGTACTTTGTTTGTTCAATCCCACATCAAGGAACATGCGGAACTTTTTCTTCTGCTTTCCATGATTACCCCCACCCCCTGGCTGGAAAGAAATCCGACCTATAAAGACCAAATTGACCAGCTGCAAAGCAAGGATCTGTCGACATTCGGATTTTTAGGATACCCCGTTCTTCAGGCGGCGGATATCATCATTTATAAGGCCCTGGGAGTCCCCGTGGGGATTGATCAGGTCCCTCACATTGAAATCACCCGCGAAATCGCACGGCGTTTCAACTATCTTTACGGGAATGTATTTCCCGAACCGGATGCTATTTTGACAAAAATGGCAAAAATACTGGGCACCGACCGCCGGAAAATGAGTAAAAGTTACAACAATGCCATATACCTGTCCGACTCACCGGAGGCGATTATGAAAACCGTTTCCCAGATGATAACCGATCCTCAGCGGGCGCGGCGGTCTGACCCGGGCAATCCGGATGTCTGCAATGTCTTTGAATTTCATAAGATTTATTCTGATACGTCACTGATATCTACTGTTAACGAAGAATGCCGGAGGGCAAAAATTGGATGCGTGGACTGTAAAAAATTAATGGCGAAAAACCTGATTGAGGCGCTTGACCCCATCCGGGAAAAAAATCTCTACTTCAACGATCATCCCGAAATCGTGGATGATATTCTTGCGGCCGGTGAAAAAAAGGCCGGCCGGGTCGCCCGGGACACTTTAACTGAAGTTCGTGCGGCGATTAGATTGTAGAGTTCATTGAATATGACCGGTCAAACTTATGAAATAAAACTGGACAAAATTTTTGAGGGTCCCATGGACCTTCTTGTCCATCTCATTAAAAAACACGAAGTGGATATTTATGACATTCCCATTTCACTCATCACCGATCAGTTTCTGGCCTATCTTGAATGGATGAAAGCTTTAAATATTGAAGTTGCCAGTGATTTTCTTGTCATGGCAGCGACACTCGCGCATATCAAATCGCGGATGCTCCTTCCCAAACGGCAAAATGACTTGGTGGATGAGGAAGAAGAAGATTTCCGGATAGAGATCGCCGGACAGCTCCTGGAATATCTCCAGATGAAAGATGTTGCGGAACAACTCTGCGAGAGGCCGATACTCGATGAAGATGTTTTTACCAGAACCCCGGACAAATCACTGTTCATGATCGACCCGGAGGAGGAGGTCGTGAAAACCGACCTGTTTGATCTGATTTCCGCCTACCATAAACTACTCGATAAAACAGCCGGCAAAGCCGGGATACGGATTATACCGGAACGGGTATCCGTGAAGGACAAAATGAATGAAATCATCAATATTATTGAAGAGAAAGGCACAATTACCTTTATTGAACTACTATCCGGAAAACCGGAGCGGCTTGATATTGTGGTCACATTTCTGGCAATCCTGGAAATCGTTAAACTGAAACTGGTTCGAATTGTCCAGAACGGTCAAAATAGCGGGTTAAGGCTTTTTTACACATGAATAAAAAAGTGGAAGGTAGGAGACTGAAAGTGAAAGGCGGAAATCTGTAATCAATGGAAGATATCAAAAATATCGTCGAAAGCCTTCTGTTTGTTGCAGAAACCCCTTTATCTGTGGAGCACTTCAAAAATGCGATTCCTGAAGCTGGAACCGATCAAATCGCGCAAGCCATTTCTGCATTAAAAGAAGAATATGAATTAAAAAACGGTGGATTTATGCTCCATGAAGTTGCCGGCGGTTTTCAATTCAGAACCCGGCCGGAATACAGAGAATGGATCAGGCGACTCCTGCAGCCGAAACCGCCGAAACTCAGTAAGCCGGCCCTGGAAACCCTGGCCATCATCGCTTACCGGCAACCGATTCTGCGCAGTGAAATTGAAAATATCCGGGGGGTCACTTCCGGCAACTCCATCCGAATTCTTCTGGAGCGAAAACTCATTCGCGTTCTGGGGCGCCGTGAAATCCCAGGGCGCCCGCTGGTGTATGCCACAACTCAAAAATTCCTGGAAACCTTTGACCTGAAAGACTTAAAAGATCTGCCGTCGCTCAAAGAGATTGACGAACTTGAAAGCAAATTCGGCAGACCCCGCCAGCAGGAAATCGTTTTCGGCAATGCAGACCCTGATGATGATGAGCATACTGACGACACTGAAGAGTATGAAAATTCAGAAGAATTCATCAATGATGCTGAAGATGATGATTTTGATACTGATAATAACTCTTGACTAATCAGTATCCGGAGAATTAAAAAGTAAAGGCATGGGCGGTTAACTCAGCGGGAGAGTGCTACCTTCACACGGTAGAAGTCGATGGTTCAAATCCATTACCGCCTACCACTGATGATCAAGGGACTTATGATTTCTTTTCATAAGTCCTTTTTTATTTTGCTTACGTTAAATCGTCTGTCAATCTCCTCAACGCCTCCGGTTCTTAAACTTTTCATAGAAATGAATACCTGCAGAATTTTGAGATGCCATCAATGCATTAATTCATTGAAAAGTGTATTAATAAATTGGCTCCTGAAAAATGACATTGAAAAAAAAATCATTGTTCATATAACATGTTTATTTCTAAGTTTTTTTATCCGGGCATTACCCTTGAACGTTGTGCGCGAAAATTTTTCTTGCTCTTTTAATTTTTTTAGAG
>JAHECJ010000258.1 GCA_024641805.1 Desulfococcus sp. | reverse complement strand
GCTGAAAGCGGAGGTCATCTGCTGGGCATCTGCGGCGGATTTCAGATTTTAGGCAGATTTGTGGATGACCCGGACGGACTTGAGGGTGATCCGGGCAGATCCGCCGGTCTCAGCCTGCTGGATGTGGTAACCGTTTTAAAGGCGCCGAAAACCACTACGCGGTCTGTCTTTTCCTGGAACGGAATCAAAGGCATGGGCTATGAAATTCACATGGGCCAAACCCGGCGGCTATCCGGTTCCCCCATGCTGAAAGTTCATCAACGAAATGAGACAGCATGCCGAGATCAAGACGGGTGCGTTTCTGAAAACAACCGCGTCATGGGAACTTATTTGCACGGTTTTTTTGATTCACCGGAAATTCTGAAAAAATGGCTGGCGCATATCGGCGTAAATGGAGTTGATGTGCCGGAAATTTATGGCTTAAATGCCCGCAACAGGGAATATGACCGGCTGGCGGATCATGTGCGGGCGAATCTGGATATGGACAAGGTATTCAAGTTGATGAATTTTTGAAGTTAAAACTCACCACAGAGACCACAGAGGATAAGGAGAAAAAATTTTCGTTCCCACGGTCTTTCGTGGGAATGCATACCAACCAAAAGGATGAACGAGGTTGACGCAGTAGATGCGGTAAGATCGGAAATCCCTATTTCTCATTATCTTTCCAGCACCTCAACACCCCGAATCCCAGTAAAAAGCCATTCGCCATCAATTTTTTTCAATGTGCATTCCGCTTCATGGATTTCATTGACCGGTTCGCCGGATCGGGTGGTGGCCTTAAACACCCCGGTCAGGTCCACGGTTGCTTTCTCTTCCGATGGAAACTGAAACTGAAAATCATGAAACTCAAGGGTCATTTTTTGATAAAGGGTTCTGGCGTAAAGCACATGCGGAGAGATTTCACTGCGGGGAAAAGTTTTATCAACAGAATATGACGGAATTTCAATCCGGACGGACCCGGTAAACATTTGTTCAATCTCATGTGCTTTTTTTGCAGCAATTAAATCATGTTCGTCATCATTTTTTTCCACTTTTTCAGCCAACTTATAAAATTTCTTTTTAATTTTTGCCTCATCACTTTGAAAAAACAGAAAAAAAACGATCATCGCACCGATTGCCATCAGTGCGGCAATAACCACATTTTTTTGATTTACCATAAAGGCGCTCCTGTGATCCGGTCAATCGGTGTCTGGCCGAAATAATGCGTTTCCATGGGGACGTTTCGGTTGTCTCCCGCCACATAGACATGGTTTTTTTTCACGATCCGGGGAGGCAGATCCCACGGTTGCCTTTGGGATACATAAGGCTCGTCAATTTGACGGCCGTTAATAAGCAGAAACCCTTTTTTAAATGCAATGGTTTCTCCTTCCAATGCGATAATGCGTTTTAACAGCATGACATGGTTGCCTGAATACCTCACGGTCACCACGTCAAACCGTTTTGGCGGGGTCAACAGGTACTTTAGAGTAAATGAAAAATCAAACTCGCCGTCTCTGTAGGTGGGAACCATGCTCAATCCACTGATTCGAAAGGGAATCAATATATACTTGAAAAGAATAAAAGCGGTGATGCCGACGACCAGTATCCTGAGTAGAAATGTTCGGTTCACAGTCGGAAACAGAAATTTTTGGAGTCTCTTGCCAGTCATGGTTTTTCATGATCCTTGATTCGGCACAGGAAATTGTAAAATTATATGAATGGTCCGGCTATATTTAATGTAAACTCACGGGTCTCCAGGATGGTTGGGGCACCCTCCCCGGGTCGGAATGTCCGTTCCATAAATGCCGTATGGCCGGACCGGTCCGCAAGAATCACCGTGGAAGACCTTGTGCCGTAGATATCGCTGGAAACAAAAACCGAAGACAGAAGCCGTTCCCATGCCATGCCAACGCCGGTATCCGGCAGTTCATTGTCCGGCGGTCGATTGGTGTCGGCCAGCAGCCGGAAAATATCTTCCGGATCCACCTCTGTGTTCTGAAAGCAGAGCTCCTGAATTCCGGACTTTGTTTTTACCGTTTTCGGCCAAGGCGTATCCATCAGGTGGTTGCTGATCACATGTATGCCGGTTTCGATTTTGACGATGTCGGTGTTCTTGTTGGAATACCACCAAAGTTCATGCATGTCGCCGACCACCAGGTTGAACCCGTTATATTTTTTTCCGGAATGATGAATTGCCTTCAGATATTCTTCGGGGCGTTGATCCGAGACTAGAAAATTGCTTACCAAAAGGCCCCGCGAGGGTGCCTGAGAATCCGTTGACGACGGTTCCCGGAAATTGGTGATGGCGGCGAAGCGCCCGGATTTGGTCATCCCCAGCCAGGTACCGTTCTGCTGCAGGTCTCTCCCGGCCAGTATGTTCGGATGATCCTCCCAGAACGCCAGCGGGGCGGTGGGGCGATGATAGAATTCATCACGATTGGCGGCAATGATCAGCGGATAAATTGGGTGAATCCGGGTTGCGATCGCGATCAGGCACATAAGTTTTTAAGAATTTTTCGAGGTTTATTTGATTTATGGCGACAGTGCGCGGCAAGATTGATTTATTATTATAAAAATAAATAGTTAAGTCCTTTATGGGATTCAATCTTGCTTATGGTTTGTTCTTGTGTTTTAACCTGTGTTTTGTTACAAAAAGTAATTTATTTGAGACCATAATTTTATAAAAATTATAATTATAATATCAGGGAGGATTCGCATATGCAAGAGGCAGTCATCGTCAGTGGTGCAAGAACACCGGTGGGCTCGTTCGGCGGCGTTTTAAAGGATGTTTCGGCGATTGAATTGGGTTCATTGGCCATTAATGAAGCATTAAAAAGGGCGGGTTTGCGGCCGGTGATCAGTGATGAGATGAGAGCGGTCGGCCCGGATAAATTGAAGGACCAGGGCAAGATTGACCTGGAAAGTAAACTTGAAGAATGGGATGCCGGTGCCGCGCCGGTTGTTGTGGATGAAGTGATTATGGGAAATGTCCTTTTGGCCGGCCAGGGGCAGAACCCCGCCCGTCAGGCCATGATCCGCGCCGGAATTCCCAAGGAAACGCCGGCATTTACCATCAACAAAGTGTGTGCTTCGGGCCTCAAGGCCATTGCCCTGGCTGCTTCTTCCATTATGTGCGGTGAAGCGGATGTGGTGATTGCCGGTGGCCAGGAGAGCATGAGCATGGTGCCCATGGGACTTCCCAAAGCCCGCTGGGGATACCGGATGGAAGTGACCGGCAAGGGGGATGTTTATGATTTAATGGTGTTTGACGGCCTTTATGAAATTTTTTACGGCTATCATATGGGCATCACGGCTGAAAATATTGCTGAAAAATACGGAGTTTCCCGCCAGGATCAGGATGAACTGTCTGTGCTCAGCCATTCCAGAGCCCTGGCGGCCATCAAGGAAGGCACATTTGCCAGGGAAATCATACCGGTGGTGATCAAAGGCCGCAAGGGGGACGTGGTCGTGGATACGGATGAGCGTCCCATGGAAACAAATATGGAGAAAATGGCTAAGTTGCGGCCGGTATTCAAGAAAGACGGCAGCGTTACCGCCGGCAATGCCTCGGGTATCAATGACGGTGCAGCCGCCGTGGTCGTGATGAGCGCGGCCAAAGCAAAGGAACTGGGGCTGGAAGTTCTGGCCACCATCAAGGCTTTTGCCGGCGGCGGCATGGACCCGGCCTATATGGGGCTCGGACCCATCCCGGCCATCCGGAAGGTATTGAAGAAAACATCCATGAATATCAATGACATTGATGTGATTGAATTGAATGAAGCCTTTGCCTCGCAGGCCATCGCCTGCATGCGGGAGCTGCAGATACCCACTGACAAACCCAACCAGGTCGGCAGCGGGATTTCTCTGGGGCATCCCATCGGATGTACGGGCGCGCGCCAGATGGTGACCTGCCTGAACCTCATGAAGCAGCGGCAGCTGAAAACCGGTCTGATTTCCATGTGCATCGGCGGCGGCATGGGGCTCGCCATGATCATTGAAGCTTAACAGCCTGTTAGAAATGAAAGAAATAAGACGAACAAAACACGGTATAACAAATTGAAACTATTTTTTGTGTAACGTTATCCAAATAAGGAGATAAAAAACAGATGAGTATGTCAGCAATCAGCAGAAAACTGGGCACCATGGTTCTGATGGGTGTCCCGGCAATTATCGGCGGCGGTATTGTCTATTATGCTTTTGGAAATTATACGGCGGTGATTGCTTATGAAGTGATTCTGGGCGTTGCGGCGCTCGGATTTATCAGCAGGTAAAAGACGTTTGAAGTGAGAAAAGACGGCTAATTTGTCTGCTTTTGTTCACGTTTGACATAGGCGGAATATCTTGGTTGATTTTTATAAAGACATACGGACGCGCTCGTAAGTAACATATTGTAATTTTGGTAAGTTTTTTAGCAGGAGAGGCTATGAGTCAGGTCGAAGAAAGAAGAGAAGAGATCAGCATTGAGAAAGAGATGAGACAGTCTTATCTGGATTACGCAATGAGTGTCATCATCGGAAGAGCGCTCCCTGATGTTCGGGACGGTTTAAAGCCCGTTCACCGTCGGATTCTTTTTGCCATGAGCGAATTGAAAAACGACTGGAATAAACCGTATAAGGAATCCGCTAGAATTGTCGGTGACGTGATTGGTAAATATCATCCCCATGGCGATTCGGCGGTATATGACGCCCTGGTTCGAATGGCGCAGACGTTTTCACTCAGATATCCCATGGTTCATG
>JAHECJ010000257.1 GCA_024641805.1 Desulfococcus sp. | reverse complement strand
ATTTTCCCACAGGTCCTTGAGCCGAATGCCGGACGGGCAGGCAACCGTACATCGTTCACAACTGGTGCAGACATATACCCCCTGGCGAACCGCACTTATTTCATCCGGATTTAATTTCCATTTGCCCACTCCCTTTTTCAGCGCCCTCATTTTCTCCGACGGCGGATATATTCATTGCCCATCACCTCAGACATCATGGCCGCGGAACAAGTTTGAGAGCACACCCCGCAATGGGTGCAGGCATCCAGTTCCATGGCCTCGATGGTGGCGAGGTTTTCCGGGGAGGACCGGTCAGGATTCCTGACCGCGCTGACCGACATGCTGACCGGCACTGAAACCATGTGAAACATCTTTGAAAACGGCAACAATGCCAGTCCCAGAAAACAACCGACGATATGAATATACCAGCAAACAGCAACCCCGCCGGCCTGATCCAGCCATAGGGCGAAGGGTCGAATACCCTTTGCGGCCGAATAGCCCCAAAAGCCCCATTTATTTGAAACATGGCAGGAAATACAATAAGTCTCATTGACTTCCGCGCCCTGGGCAAGCAGTTCCGCATTGACGGGTGTCTGGACGGCAGGAGAGACCAGTGCAAAATTTTCAACCCAGAAAGCTTCAAGCGCTTTTATTTCTTCTTCATCATAGAGTCCGGCATAATCAGAGAGCATGCGTTCGAATTCAGAATGGGAAGTCATTGCCAGTCCCTCCAGAAAGATTCCCGAGAAGACAATAAACGCCACGATAACAATTGCGTATGCATCCATCCGGGTGGTTCGGATGCGCCGATGCGTTGAAACAACCCGTCGGCCCACGGCAATGGCAAGGCCGGACAGTACCAGTGCCCCGAAAAAATCGCGTAAAAATAAAAAGGGATTTAATGTGGAATAATAATCGGAAAAAAGACGTTGGGTAATGACCGCATCCAGCGCATGCAGAAACAGCAGGGACAAAAATCCATAAAAGATCAACAGGTGCGCCAGCCACCTGGCAAACCCGGCCTTCACAAACAGCCGCCGCTGGAAAACAATGTCGATAACAAACGCCTGCAGCAATTTCAGCACGTTTAAGCTGAACAGGACCCTGAAAAAAGCTATAGATGCTGCGGTTATCCGGCGGTGGATGGATGCCTTTTTACCCTGAATCCCGATGCTGAGCACAAACCAGGTGGCGATCCGGTATACCAGCCCTGTAATACATATTAAAAAAGAGCTGTACAGCAATGCATTAAACGCAAACATATGATTGGGCATATGAATTGCTCCAGCTTTTAAAAAATAGGCTTAATCGTTATTCACTGTATTTTTCTTCGATATCCTTTTTCCATTCCGGCTTCTTTTTTCGGGCTTTTGCTTTTTTAATGGCCTGAGAAATAATATCCATCAACAGCATTTTATCCACTGGTTTTTCCACAAACACATCCGGCGTAAAGTATTTGTCATCCCGATATTGCTCAAATTTAACACCAAGCTCGTCCCCTATTCCGGAAATTCCGACAATCGGAGTAAATTCAAATTCCGGATCGCTCCGCACGGCCTTGCAGACTTCATAGCCGGAAAACAGGGTTTCCATCATGACATCCAGTAAAATAACATCCGGGCGCTTGCTTTTTATCAGATCGATTCCTTCTTTGCCGTTGTCGGAAGTAAATACTTCAAAATCATTCCTCTTCAAAAATGTTTCCATGGTGAACAGATAATCCCTGTCATCATCCACAACCACCACTTTCAGTCCCTTTTCCATAATACCTCCTTGCCTGTTTAAATGTATTATGAATCTTCCCTGAGCTTCAGGATTATCCTGAATAAAGCCCCCTGCCCTGTCGTCGAATCGATTTCAATGCGGCCACCGTGTTTATTGATAATTTTGTCCACCACCGACAACCCGAGCCCGGTCCCCTTGCTTCCCTTTGTTGAAAAAAATTCTTCAAAAATATTTTTTTTCGTATATTCATCCATCCCCATGCCGTTGTCTTCCACTTCGAACTTGAAATGCCGGTCATCGTAAAAGCCGGTCCGGACGATCACCGAGTACGATTTTAAAGCCATATCATTCATACAGGCCTCAATGGCATTCCAGATTAAATTATGCAGCATCCGCTTGATGCTTGCCGGATCCACCCAGACCAGCGGCAGCGAATTATCCGGGTCAAAACAAAGCATGACCTTTAAAGACAATGCCCGGTCCTGAAATAAGCTGATCGTGTCCTCGGCCAATTTGTTGGGATGGACATACTGGTAATTCAGGGGCCGGTCTTTCGAGGAGAAAAGGATATTCTGGGCCACATCCGTAATGTCAAAAATATTTTTTTTGACAATGTTCCAGCCTTTTCCGGCAAGCACCATGTCATTGTCCTTGATGCCCTCATCCACCACGTAGGCACCCCCCTGCAGCCCTTCGAGAATGTTTTTGATGGCATGGGACAAAAAAGCAATAGACTGGCCGAGGACACTCAATTCTTTCCGGGTCTTTTTCAGTTCGGTGATATTGGTTAACAGCTCGATCACCGCTTCGACATTTCCCTGCGGATCCTTCACAGGGGATGACTGGACCAGTACCTGGCAGATGTCGCCATTCAACAGCTGAACGGTTTCTTCACTAAAATGGCCCAAACCGTCATCAAATGTCTTGAGCACAGGACACGACTCACAGCGGAACGAGGCATTTTTGTAGACACTGTGACAAAGTTTGCCCACACCATCGCCAAAGTCATTTTTAAACATCTGATTTGCATAGAGGATTTTCAAACCAGAATCCTGAATGGAGATATATCCGGGGATGGAATCAAAGACGCGATGAACATCGAATGATTTTATGGGCATTTGTTTTTCGATCATTGTACAAATCATTTGCGGCCCCCCAAAACAGGAAGTGGTCCCTTATCCAATGAATCCGGAGCTAACTGCTGTCTGAAATCCCTGCCGCACACAATCTGACGGCCAGATCATAACTCGTGCCCTGCCAGATAATCAGCGGTATTCCGAAATCGTCCGCCCGCCGTCGCGTTTCATCGTCCGGCACAATCCCGTTGGTCAGAACCACGGCTGCCATTTCACGCATCCGGGCGACATTCATGACATTCTGATGTCCCTGAACCGTCAGCCAGATGCTTCCGATCGGCGCGTTCCCCATCACATCACTCAATAAATCGCCGCAATAACCGGCAGCGATATCCCGATCCTCGCCGTTTGCTCCGGCAATAACCTGCAATCCCAGTTGTTTGGTTAACTCCGTGACTTTCATTTCCAATCAGTCCTTTTTTCCTATGAATCCGGCAACATATTCACATTGTGCCCAATAATGAATGATATGCTTTATTGAAACTTAAACGATAAAAAAATTACGATTACGTCACTGAAAAAAATGATTGAACCGGTTCGCGTAAAACTTTTTCTTTTACCGGGATTGAAACGCTGTTCAAATACGCCGGATCATATGCGCCCAATCCGTTGTTTGAAATTCAGCCTCGCGCATGCCAAGATGATGAGCCGCCGAAAGAGATTCCGGTCAGATGTGAAAATGTGATACAGGCAGAGTCGTATGGGTTCTGGTGCAGTTAATTAACAATGATGCTGCCCTTTGGAAGCACCACCGGACAATGATCCATTACCGAATGAGAGCGCAGCTGTCAAAATGATGCTGTCCTTGGTTGTATTCTATGCAATTTATCATGACATTTCAATATATAATTACCCGGCAGGAGATTCAGATAATATATATTTCGGACGGCCCGTGAATCGACTTTTTTTTTGACCTTTGACATATGGGTGATGCAAGGATGATTTCTCAGCGGGTCAATCTCTTATATTTTTATTGCATGAAAAATCAAATAAATGATATCTGGTTGACATATTTTTAAAAAACAGGCCTGCGGAAACGCTGCGCATTCAAATGATTAAGACGCGAATTCCATAATGATTCAACATAAAATACGACTGGCCCTGCGGCTTTATGACTTCCTCTGGCGGCTTTGCATTCCGTTGCTGAGGCTCAATTCACGCATGAAAGACGGTTATGACAGCCGACGCGATTTAGGCAATTTAAATTCCGCGGATGCCTGGATACATGCGGCCTCCGCCGGTGAAGCCTATCTGGCCTTGTCGTTAATTGAAAATCTGGACACTGCCGCAACGCTCCATGTGCTGGTGACGACCAACACCCGGCAGGGATTTGATATTATCAAAAATGCAATTGAATCCCGCCACAAAGGCCGGGTTACTGCAGAATGCCGATATATCCCCTTTGACCGCCCGTCCGCCATGGACAAAGCTGTTCAGCGCATCCGCCCGCGGCTGATGATCCTGCTGGAGACGGAAATATGGCCGGGCCTTCTTTTTGCGCTGAAAAAAAACAACGTCACAACCCTTATCATAAACGGCCGATTGACTCCCAAAAGCCTGCAGCGCTATATGCTATGGCCCTCTCTCTGGAAAACGCTAGGCCCGGACAGAATTCTGGCTATATCCGACGAGGATGCGGATCGTTTTGCGGTCCTGTTCGGGCCGGATAAAGTTCAAAAAATGTCCAATATCAAATTTGATCGTTTACAAACGACTATCCCTGAAACAGACAACCCTTTAAAAGATATTATCCCGAAATCCGCTGATTTCCTGGTTCTGGGCTCCGTTCGCCAGCCGGAAGAAGATCCGGTGGAAAGCATCATCCGGGAGGTTCAGGCCGCGCTTCCGGAAACCATTATCGGGCTCTTTCCGCGGCAC
>JAHECJ010000256.1 GCA_024641805.1 Desulfococcus sp. | reverse complement strand
GGTTTGTTAAATTGCCACAAGCCAATTCACCAACAATGAAGACATGACACAATACTTCACCGTCAAGAAGCAGTCTTTCTAAGTGCCGGTCACCGTCACGGAGATGGTTGATCCATACGGAAGTATCAACGAGAATCATCTTTTTCTTTCGTCGACCTTCGCCGGGGGATGGGGCTTAATCCTTTTTCGGTGCCGCCTAATATGGCAAGGCGTTTGCTGCTTTCGCGCGCAATTAAAGCCTCAAGGCCCAAGCGCACCAGCGATGTTTTTTCTTTGACACCGGTCAATAAAGCCGCTTTTTCCAATAGTGGGTCATCTATGTTTAATGTTGTTCTCATATGTATTTATATGTATTAATTGTATGTATATGTCAATGGATTGTTTGGACATCCACAAAAAAGATCGTCGTACGGCCATTGTAACTCCCGGATAAGAATTAATATTTTCAAACAGTTAAATAGAAGCTTGATTCTTATTTCAAATTATTATATTTAATCGGGCTGTTTAAAAAATTTTTCCGCCAGGCGCGTTTCTGCCGGGCAGGGTATTATGTTTTGGGAGGAAATGATGTCAAAGTATTATGAGGTCCGATGGCATGGCCGTGGCGGCCAGGGCACGGTGACCGGTGCAAAATCCCTGGGCGAAGCTGTTCAGGGAGGGGGCAAATTCGTGGTCGCTTTTCCGGAATACGGTCCGGAAAGACGCGGCGCCCCGCTGAGAGCGTTTAACCGATTTTCAGACCATGAAATCCGGATACACACGCCGGTTCAGAACCCGGATGTCGTGATCGTGGTGGATCCTACATTGATTGGCAGCGGTGCGATTATTTCCGGCGTGAAGCCACAAACCCGGTATATTGTCAATACCCGGCGGCCGGCATCGGAAATCAAGGCGCTGTTAAAAGCCGACACCCAGAAGGTCTTTACGATTCCGGCCAACCGTATTTCAAGGGAGCTGTTTAATAAGGAGATCCCCAACTCCGCTATGATGGGGGCATTTGCAAAAGCCGCCGGCCATATTATCTCCATTGATCAGTTGGTTAAAGAAGCCGAACATGTATTTGCAAAAATGCTTCCGCCCGGGCTGGTGCAAAAAAATCTGGAGGCCATGCGGCAGGGCTTTGAATCAGGGGAGGAGATATGAAAGTAAAATACCGATTAAAAGACTGGCAGGAACTTGCCATTGGCGGTGTTGTGGCGGACGGCGGTAATTCAGTGGATTATGAAACTGGCACCTGGCGGACGTCCCGTCCGGTATGGAATGCGGAAAACTGCATCAATTGCCTGACCTGCTGGGTATTTTGCCCGGAAGACGCTTTTAAATTAAAAGACGGCGCCACGAAAAAAGGCACGCCCAGAAAAGAAATTGAAAGCATCAATTATTATCACTGCAAGGGGTGCGGGCTTTGTGCAAAGGAGTGCCCGGTGAACAAAACGGGGAAGAAGGTGGCGATAGATTATATTAAGGAAGAACATTGATTTGGAGACAATCATGAGTAAAATAGTAGCAATAACGGGGGCCGGGGCCATGAGCGAATGCATGCGCCAGATCAATCCGGACGTGGTTCCCGCATTTCCGATCACGCCGTCCACCCAGGTCATAGAGGACTTTTCCCAGTTTGTCGCGGACGGAAAAGTGGATACCGAAATGATCACCGTGGAAAGCGAGCACAGCGCCATGAGCGCGTGTATCGGCGCGGCAGCTGCCGGCGGCCGGGTGATGACCGCCACGAGTTCCGCAGGCATGGCCCTGATGTGGGAAATGCTCCATATTGCCGCCAGCATGCGTCAGCCCATCGTCATGACGCTGATCAACCGCGCCCTGTCCGCACCCATCAATATTCACGCGGATCACAGCGACTCTATGGGCGCGCGGGATGCCGGATGGATTCAGCTTTACGCCGAAAACAACCAGGAAGCATACGACAACCTGATCATGGCCCCGAAGATCGCAGAAAATATGGATGTCCGGCTGCCGGTCATGGTCTGCATGGACGGGTTTATAATTTCCCATTGTGTCCAGACCATGCAGCTGGAAGAAGATGAAAAAGTGAAGGCGTTTATCGGGGAATTTGAATCCACCTACCCGGTGCTTGATACAGATCACCCGGCCACGTGGGGGGCGCTGGATCTTCAGGATTATTACATGGAGCATAAACGGGCCCAGCACATGGCCATGAAAAATGCCAAAGATGTGATTCAGAAAGTCAGCGCGGAATTTGCGGACATTTTCGGCCGGAAATACGAGCTGTTTGAATCCTACCGCCTGAAAGATGCCGAACGGGTGATCATCGCCATCAATTCGGTCTGCGGGGAAATCAAGGAAGTGATTGATGAGCGGCGGGAAGCCGGAGACAAGGTCGGGCTCCTGAAAATCAGATCATTCCGGCCGTTTCCATATGAGGAGATTGCGGAAGCCCTCAAAGGCGTTAAAATTGTTACGGTCCTGGACCGTTCGGAAAGCATGGGCGCGCACGGACCGCTGTTTGTCGAAATACGGACCGCGCTGTTTGATGCTTCGGAAAAACCCATGGTTTACAACCGGATATTCGGGCTGGGCGGCCGGGAGCTGTTTATGTCGGATGTCCATGATATATTTGAAGAAAATAAAAGATATCTTGAAACCGGCAAGGTGGAAAAGATGACAGATTATTTGAAGGTCAGGGGAGGTTGAAATTATGCCCAGCTTACAGGAAATGGCGAAAAAAGAGGGTGCTTTTGCCGGCGGGCATCGGATGTGCGCCGGGTGTCCGGTGCCGATATTTACCAAAATGCTCACACGGGTGACCGACGGTTATGAAATCGTGGCCGGCAATGCCACGTGCTGTCTGGAGGTGGCGTCTTCCATCTTTCCGTATTCCGCGTGGAAAATCCCCTGGATTCATACGGCCTTTGAAAATGTGGGCGCTTCCATGAGCGGCGTGGAAACCATGTACCGGGCGCTCAAAAAACGCGGTAAAATAACAAAACCCCTTAAGTTCGTCGCCATCGGCGGGGATGGCGGTACATACGATATCGGACTTCAGTCCCTTTCCGGCGCCATGGAAAGAGGGCATGACCTGGTCTATATCTGCTACGACAACGGCGCTTATATGAATACGGGGGTTCAGCGAAGCAGCGCGACCCCCATGGGCGCGACCACGACCACGACGCCGGCTGGCGAGCAGAGTTTCGGGCGGCAGGGCAATCGGAAGGACCTTTCGCGGATCATGGTGGCGCATAACATCGGGTATGTGGCCCAGGCCAGCATCCATGATCCGGTGGATCTGTCGGAAAAGCTGAAAAAAGCAATTGAACTCGACGGCCCGGCGTTTATCAACCTGCTGTCCCCGTGTATTCCCGGATGGAAGATCGCGCCGGATATGGCTGTTGAATCGGCACGGCTGGGCGTTGAGTCAAAGTATTGGCCTTTGTATGAAGTGATTGATGGTGTTTACCGGATCAATTACAGGCCCAAAACCGAGGTGCCGGTCACCGAATGGATGTTCCTCCAGGGACGGTTCAAGCACCTGAACAAGCCGGAGTATAAGGATGTCGTAGACGCAATCCAGCAGGAAGTGGAACGAAACTGGAACTGGATCATCAAGCAGGAGGAATTGTCGGAACTGCTGTCGGGGCGCGTTAACTGATTTTTAAAAGGTCATTTCCATTTATATCTTGGTGGCGGGGTTTATCCCCGCCATTTTTTTGTCCTTTACCGAAGGTTCTCGCGAGGTGCCAGAAACTGAAACCTGAACACTGAAACCAAAAAGCACACATTGTTATGAACTGTTTTATCCTTTCTTGAGCGCAATAGGGTGCGGGCTGTTCATAGAAAAGCGGGTTAAGCCTTATCGGATGTGCTGTGAATATACCCCTTCCTCCCCTTATAATTTTTAACGCAATTGCCCAGACCAGCCAACAGCGTTATTCGTGCAAGGATGAAATTCGGGAGCAGTCCCCGGAATATTACGCCAATATTGATCGACCAGGGAATAACGACCATATACCGCTGCTTTTTCAGCCCTTTCTCAACAATGCCTCTGGCAATGACATCATGATCCTTCACCGGCGGCGCCAGGAGGCGGCCCAGCCAGTTTAAGGCAAATCCTTCAAACATCCCGGTGAGAATATTGCCCGGATGAACCGAAGTGAACTTGACCCCCTTTTTACCGGCGGTCATGACTTCCAGGCGAAGCACGTCGGTCATCCCCCAGACCGCCCATTTGGAAGTCGTGTAAGCAGCCAGTCCAGGCGCGCTGGTTATGGCCACGCCGGAAGAAACATTCACGATATGGCCGGAGTTCCGTTCCAGCATCTCCGGCAGAAATTCGCGTATACTGTAAAAAAGCGCATTCACATTCACATCCATCTGTTTCACGGCGTTTTCCACCGGCTGTTCCCAGAACATGCCGTGCCGGACAAACCCGGCATTGTTGATCACGATGTCCACCCGGCCCATGTCTTTTCTCGCTGCCGCCGCCAGTTCATGGACACGGTTTTTATCGGAAACATCACACAGATAGGCAAAAACCTTTCCGCCCATTGCATTGGCCGTGAGTTCCTTTTCCGCGGCCATCAGCTCCTTTTCGCTCAGGTCCCAGATGGTCACGTCACATCCTTCGCGGACCAGACGCCGGCAGGTGGCCAGTCCGATCCCCATGGCCCCGCCAGTGACAATTACTTTTTTCCCTTGCAACTGTTCCATGAACTGCTCCTTTCACAATGGGTTGAAAGATCAATTGAA
>JAHECJ010000255.1:2467-4725 GCA_024641805.1 Desulfococcus sp. | reverse complement strand
TCTTCCCTGCTGGACGGTCTGGATAAAAATCCGTTGCCGGATTCCTTTGAAATAACCTTGACGGATTCTTACCGCCGGCTTGAGGATATCGAAAAGCTGTCCCAGGGCATCGCGAACCTGCCGCATATTGAAGACGTCGAGTATGCCCAGAAATGGCTTCATCGGTTTAACGGGATCTATGATCTTTTTAAAATCACCGGTCTGGTTCTGGTCGGTGTTTTTTTTATCGCCACACTCCTGATAATTGCCAACACGATTCGTCTGATCATGTATGCCCGTCGCGAGGAAATTGAAATTATCAGAATAATCGGTGCTGACGAGGAGTTTATCAAATACCCGCTTTTTTTCGAAGCCGTGGCTCAGGGCTTTTTGGGCGGTGTTGCCGGAATACTGATGCTTTATCTGGCATTTGTCCTGACGGTGCCGACCTTTGCCCAGGAAACGGTTTTTTCTTTGTTTGAAATACGGTTTATCACCGCCAAATTCGCTTTGGCCATCATTGTGTGCAGTATGATGATCGGATGGTTCGGGTGTTTTTTTTCTATCAGAAAATTTTTAAAACTTTAATTTTTTTCGGCGTGCTGACGCCATTCCTCGCAACGATCGCCGCGGCAGGCAGCATTCAAACCCGCGAGATCGGGGTGGTCACGGTGGACCGCCTGAATATGCGGTTGAATGCGGGAAATGGTTATCCGGTCATCAAGGTTCTGGAAAAAGATACCCAGGTTCAGGTGCTGACACATGTCAGGGACTGGCTCCAGGTGCTTCATGATTCGGACGTGGGATATGTGTTGAACCGAAATAATTATATGAAATTATATACCATTCATTCCGTCAGTGACGGCAAGCAAAAGGATTTGGATGCCGCTACCAGCAAAGCAAACGACATTGACCGGAAAATTAAACAGCAGACGGCTGAAGTAGGCAAATACAACGAGCAGGAAAAAGAAATTGTTGAAGAGCTGAATAAAACGGACCTGGCGCTCAACGCTGCCCGGCAGCAGGCAGCGGGTATTGAAGCCGAACTGGCGGCGGCGGCCGGCAATATTTCGGAAATTCAAACAAAAGCGGACGAGGCCCAGAAGGCCATTGACCGGAGCAGCGGATATGCAGTGAAACGTCTGGTTTCACTTTATAAATTGAACAGGCTGGGGGAATTGAACCTGCTGGCTTCGGCGACATCGATGCATGACCTGATGCGTCGTCGATCGGCGGTGGAGAAAATACTTCGATCCGATCAGGCGGTGATCAGCGAAATGGTCACGAAAAGGAATCATCTCACCGGACTCATCAACCAACTGGATCGGGAGAGAAACAACAAAGAATCATTGAGCGACGATTACCAGGACGCTGTCGCGAAGCTGGCGAAAGAGCGAAAGCAGCGAGAAAAACTGCTGGCGGAGATTAAAACCAAAAAGACAAGCCGCCTGGCGACGATCAAGTACCTGAAAAAGGCTTCCATCCAGTTGGATAAAACGATTAATTCCCTGCGTCACGGGGAGACGGCTGATCCGGAAAATATTAAGAACTTTTCCGCTTATCAGGGCTTGCTAAAAATGCCGGTTAACGGTAAAGTTATTTCCAAATTCGGGAAATATATTGAGCCGGATTCGGGAGTTTCCAATTTTCGCAATGGAATCGAGATTCAATCCAAGCGGGGGGCTCCGGTACGGGCTGTTTTCTCGGGACAAACGATATATTCAAGCTGGTTGAAGGGTTATGGCAATGTCATTATTATTTCTCACGGGAAAAATTTTTATACTGTGTACGCGCATGCCGAAGAACTTTTCAGATCAAAAGGTGAACCGGTGGAAACCGGAGAAGTGATTGCCACTGTGGGTGATTCCGGTTCGATGAACGGGCCGTCGCTTTACTTTGAGATTCGCCATCAGGGGACCCCTGTTGATCCGCTTGAATGGATAAATAAAAGTTAAAAGGAGATCCAAATGATCCAAAAAAAGAAGAAATTGTTGAAAAGCGGGTTCCTGATTGCTTTGATTGCGACGATGGTCGTTTCCGCGACGGTCGTTTATGGGGATTTGGCTAAACAAAAAACCGAAACATATGAGGGACTTAAGCTCTTCTCTGATGTAATTGCAGAGATTGAAAATAATTATGTGGAACCGGTGGAAGCAAAGAAACTGATCGAAAAGGCGATTCAGGGAATGGTGAGCAGTCTGGATCCCCATTCCGCTTTTTTGCCGCCGGAAGCGTTTGATGATCTTCAGACGGAAACCAAAGGTGAATTCGGAGGCATC
>JAHECJ010000255.1:0-2457 GCA_024641805.1 Desulfococcus sp. | reverse complement strand
GCGGGACAACCGGCTAACGGTCATTTCTCCCATAGAGGGAACTCCGGCGTATAAAGCCGGTGTCCAGGCGCAGGATATCATTATTAAAGTCGACGGGGAATCGACTAAAGACATGATGCTCTGGGAAGCCGTCAAAAAAATGCGGGGTGAGCCGGGAACGACAGTTGAAATAAGCATTTACAGGAAAGGCGAACCGGAGATCATCGACTTGACGTTAGTCCGGGCGATCATTCCCATGGACAGCGTCCGGTCGTTGACATTAAAACCCGGTTATGGATACTTATGGATAACCAATTTCAGGGAAAACACGGCGGATGAAGTCAAAAAAGCCTTAAATGGACTGGAAAAAGAGAATTCTCCATTAAAAGGTCTGGTTCTGGATTTACGGGACAATCCCGGCGGGTTACTGGACCAGGCAGTCAAAGTATCTGATATTTTTCTTAACAGCGGAATCATTGTGAGCATCAAAGGCCGGGAAGGCAAAGAGAGCGAGGAATACACGGCTCATGAGGATACCGAAACCAATGATTATCCCATAGTCCTTCTTATCAACGGTGGAAGCGCCAGTGCTTCCGAAATCGTTGCCGGCGCACTTCAGGATAATCACCGGGCGCTGCTCATCGGAACAACTTCCTTTGGCAAAGGATCTGTTCAAACGGTCCGGCCGTTGCGTGACGGTTATGCGCTGAAATATACCATCGCCAGGTATTATACCCCCAGCGGCAAGTCCATCCAGGCCGAAGGTATTCTGCCGGACCTGGTAGTTAAACGACGGGTACTTGACGAGGCAGCCGGTGACGGATTCGATTCCGACCTGATCAAGGAAGGTGATCTGAAAAACCACCTGACGACTGGAGAACAGGATGACACCCTGGATGCCATTGAAGAAAAAATGGATGATGCCAAAGACAAAAAAGATACTAAAAAAGGAACAGACGAAGACAATATGACGGATGCTGAGAAGATTATGCGGCTGCGGGATGCGGTTTATGAGCACAGTTCCACGGATTCCAACGCATTGCTTCTGGACTCACAGGTAAACCGGGCCTATGAAATCCTGAAAGGGTATGAGATTTTTCATCGGTTTTCACAAAAATAGAATACATTGATTCTGCCAGATTCAGCAATCTCGGCAGATAATCGAAATTCAGATAATAAAGGCGCAATGGTTCATCCTGTTGCGCCTTTTATTTCACTGTAGAAAAGGTCACAGATGGTAACGAGAAAATCAACGCCTCCGAAAAAGAAGCCGGCGCCAAAGAAAGGGGAGGCCGCTCCAAAGAAATCCGCGCCGGCAAAAAAAACAGTGCCGAAGAAAAAACCGGGGCCGGCGAAAAAGAAAACGCCATCACGCACCAAGAAAGCAAACCCGCCGCAGGGCGGCCGGATGGAAAAACTGGTCACTGTTTTGACGACTTCTTTTTTTGTCTTGTTCGGGCTGTTTGTGGCTTATGTGATGCTTCACCCGCAAAGCGGCGGAAATAAACCGTCACCGGTCACTGCGCCGCCGAAAAAGGTGGTCCCTCTTAAAATAGCCAAATTTGAGAAACCGGATTTTGAAATTTTCCCGGCCACACCGATCCCGTCACGTCGCGCTGCCGCAACGCCGCGGACGGTAAAGAAAACACTGCCGGTCACGCCGAAGCTTCCCGCTGACGAACGGCCGGTGGTGTCGATTATCATCGATGATTTCGGATATGATATGGACCTGGCCAAAAAGTTTTTGGAACTGGATGCGAACCTCACCTGCGCGGTTCTGCCTCACAGCGTTTATGATAAGAAAATCGCCTTGCTGGCCCGGAAAAATGGCCATGAGGTAATGCTTCACCAGCCCATGGAACCCAATGAATATCCGATGGTGGATCCGGGGCCGGGGGCGTTGCTGTCCGTCATGACACCGGATGAACGCATACAGCAGTTGAACGCCAATATTGATTTAATACCGGGGATCTGCGGTGTGAATAATCATATGGGATCAAAAACCACAACCATGTCCGATGAAATGAACCAGGTTTTTACAGTATTGAAAAAGCGGGGGCTGTTTTTTATCGACAGCCGGACAACGGCGGCAACGGTAAGCCTGTCTTCCGCCCGTCTTTTCAAGGTACCGTTTGCCGAACGGGATATATTTTTGGATCATGTCCGCAAGGAAACGGAAATCCGGGCGCAACTGAATCATTTGGTCAATATTGCTGAAATCCATGGCAGGGCTTTGGGAATCGGGCATCCCCATGAGATGACATATGAAGTGTTAAAAAAAGCGTTGCCCGAGATGAAAAAACGGGTCCGCCTGGTTCCGGCATCCGAAATTGTGGAAGTGTTTTAGGCGGGTCTGTTTTAACCCGCGTGCTGAACATCGGAATATCTCGTTGACAAATCATATTTTAAAACAGTCAGTTATAATGTGTATTCCATTGTATTGACAGGTATTTTTCACTTTGGGTTGCGGGGGCAATA